>JABIME010000294.1 GCA_018654125.1 Candidatus Cloacimonadota bacterium | reverse complement strand
ACATATTAATGCATTCTTCACAAATATTTCCGCTAATACCCTTTATAAGATATTTAGTTTCTGCTTCTGTTCTACCACAGAATGAACATTTGTTTTGTTCTTCCATCTATTCTCCTGATTTATTAGATAAAATTGAATCCTTTCTTGTAGCAATAACTTCATCGATAATACCATATTCTTTTGCTTCTTCCGGGCTCATAAAAAAATTCCGATCTGTATCTCGTTCAATATTCTCTAGTGGTTGCTCTGTATGTTTATGAAGCAATTTATTAAGTCTATTTTTTAAATATAAAATTTCTTTTGTATGGATCTCGATATCAGATGCCTGACCTTGTACTCCACCAAGCGGTTGATGGATCATTATTCTGCAATTTGGAAGTGCAAATCTCTTATCCTTTACACCAGCAGCCAAAAGAAATGCACCCATACTTGAAGCCTGACCAATACAGGTCGTAGAAACATCTGGGCGAATATATTGCATTGTATCGTAAATAGCAAGTCCAGCTGAAACGGATCCACCCGGGCTATTAATATACATATAAATATCTTTATCAGGATCTTCAGCTTCTAAATGCAAAAGCTGTGCTATAACAACATTAGCAACATTGTAATCAATTGGTGAACCTACAAAAATTATTCTGTCTTTTAGAAGACGTGAATATATATCATATGCTCTTTCAACTTTTCCATTTTGTTCTACTACAATAGGTACGTATGCCATAATTACTCCCTGATATTATTTCTTGGATTGCTTCTTGCTCTCTTTTGGTAAAGCCACAAACTTTGAACTTTTCTTAACTATTTCAATAACTTTATCCTCTTCAGCTGCATAAGTAAAATCACTGCTTTCTATCTGCTTCTTATACATCTTCTTGTACTTTTCAAGATCCATTTTCACATTTTCTGCAGCTTCTTTAATTATCTCTTCTTTCTCTTCGTCAGATATCTTGATCTCTTCTATCTTTTTTATCTCATCAATTATATAATGTCCTTTAAGGTTAAACTCAGCAACACCCATGTACATTTGTGTCATTTGTTCAAGTTCCATTTTATAAGCTTCTGCATAAGGTTTTGCCATATTCTCTGCAACTTGTTTCACGATAGATGCTGGAAGTTCAAAAGCATTCTCTTCAATAAGCTGAGCAAGAACAGCAGATTTCATGTTATTCTTATTATCCTCTTCAATCTTACCCTTGAGTTCTTCTTCTACTTTAACATTAAGGTCTTTTAATGAATCATATTCAAGATCTTTAGCAAAATCATCATTTATCTCTGGAATATTTTTTTGCTTAATTGTGTTTATTTTAACTAGGAAATCTCTGTCTTTAATACTATTATCAATTTCAGCATCATCAGATTTTTGAGATTTGGTAAATAACTTTGTCTTAACTTCATCATCTACCTTTAGGCCTGTTAGTTTAGTATTGAAAGATTTTGAATATTGGTTTTCACCAAGTACAAATTTTCTATTCACTTCTTTAGTTACTTCATTTTCTTCGTTTAGGAACTTGAAGGTAGCTTCTATGATATTGCTGTTTTCTGTAATTTCAACAGGTGTTTCTGTAGCCATCTTATTCCTGTATTCATCTAAGGTTGCATCTATCATATCTTTTTTAAATTTAACAGGTTCAAATGGGATCTCTAATTCTTTATATTTCTCTACTTTGATCTCCGGCATTATCTCATATTTAAAAGTAACAACGAGATCTTTTCCTTTTTCCCATTCAAAGTCTAGCGCTTCACCCTGATTTATCGGATGTATATTTTCAGCATCAATGGCTTCTTTGTAATATTCACCTAACTTTTGATTGTAGAATTCATCTTTGATCTGAGGACCGAATGATTTTTCGATCATAGAAATTGGTGCTTTACCTTTACGAAAACCAGGGACGGCTACATACTTCTTAAACTGATTTACAATTTTATTGTAATCTGTAATAGCATTTTCAGATTCGATTGTAATTGTAAGTTCTCTTACACATTGGTTTGTTTCTTTGATACTTGTTTTCAATTTTTCTCCTTAATAAATAAATGGTGCGAAAGAGGGGACTCGAACCCCTACGAGATTGCTCTCACTGGCTTCTAAGGCCAGCGCGTCTACCAACTCCGCCACTTTCGCACAAAAATATTTACTGCATGTCCTGATACATTTTATTGTATTTATCCATCAATTTTTTATCATTCAATTCTCTGGAAGCATTATATAACATTTGTACAGCTTCTTGAGATGAATTATCTAGGCTATGCCAAATCTCAGCATATTTTATCAATTCATTAAATTTCTTCAAGCCATAAAGTTTATAACAAAGTGTTGTAACATACATCGCATTATCTACAGTTCCATCTGCTGCATCAATATCCACAGCCTTTTGAAGATACATCGTAGAAGCATCACTCTCTTTTAAAGATAGTGCAATATTACTCAAAGTTATTATTATGTTTAAATTTTCAGCATCAAATTCAAGAGCTTTTTGGAATGCTTCGTATGCTAATGAATCATTCTTAGCATTCTTATAGGCAATACCGGCATTGTAATAATTATCAGAATTTTCGGGATCGCTTTTTGCAGCTTCTAAATACCAATTACCAGATTCGATGAATTTTTCTTCATTATAAAAAAGAGAAGCTACCTGCTGCTTTGCAAAAATATCTGAAGGATCTAATTCCGCAGTTTTAATAAAGAAGTTTCTAGAGTTCTCCATATCACCGAGTTTCTCATAACACAGAGCTGTTAATCTGTATGTGATTGTGCTGTCAGGAATAATAGCAGATATATCAGCAAATATCTTTATAGCTTCTTCATATTCTTCTGATTGTATCTTGAGCTTTCCACCATTTACCAGCTGTGTAAAACAATTATCTTTAAATGAAATAACTGATTCTAACATTTTTTCCAATTTTGGTTTTTTAATATTATCTTTAAAATATTTTTTAGCTGCTTTTTCATTTGTTAAGTTCAGCTCTTCATATTCCGCATAAATATTATTTATAACATCTATAAGTCTTATGAAATAATCACGTGCCTTAACGTAATCAGCGGTCATATCATAGTAAATTGCAGCAACATTATTAAGTGCATCTACATGATTTGGATTTTCTTCTAGAACCATTTCATATAGTGGCAGCGCTTTCTCATGTCTTTTACCACCTAAATGCATATTTGCAGAACGTAGATTCTTCTTACCTTGTGCAGAAAGATCTTGTGATATTGCAAATAATGATGTTCCAAAGATCGAAATAATTCCAATTATAAATAAGATTTTTTTAAACTCTCTCATTTTTCCTCCATTTAAATATATTAAAATAATTTATTAATATAAAGCAAATTTTTTTATAAGCTTTATAAGTCAAGTACTTTATATTCATTACCAAAAGAAAAAAGGTGACCATCTAGTCACCTTCAATAAAAATTTAATTTATGCTGTTAATTTTCTAAATCAAATGGCATCACTGCTTGCAGAGGATCATTCTTAATGCTCTTAAATAACTGCCAGGCTTTTAAAACACCTCTATCCTCCTTAACTTGATTCGATAGAATAGTTTCAGCTAGATCCACATCTAGTTTATCTTTCAAAAACTCCTCTATGAAATTCTTCTTTTTTGGAAAATATTCGATCGTAAATTCATCAATATCGCTAAGTTCTGCAGCTTTTGTAATTGCATCACTTATTATTCCAACCTCATCGATGAGATTGTTTTGTAATGCATCATCGGCAGACCATACCTGCCCCTGGGCAATTGTTTCTACTTCTGTTAAAGAAAGGTCTCTTCCATCCGATACTCTTTGCTTAAACTCTAAATATGTACTTTGAATGCTCAAGCGCATTGATTGAATAGTAGCTTCATCTAATTTGGAATAAATACTCATTGCATTTGTGAATTTTCCTTTAGAAATGTCTTCCTCATTAATTCCTATTTTATCGGTCATTTTGGAAATATTCATAAGCATAGCCACAACACCAATAGAGCCTGTAATAGTGTATGGATCTGCAAATATATAATCTGATTCTGCAGAAATGTAATATCCACCTGAGGCAGCAACATTTCCCATAGAGATCACAACGGGTTTAATTTCTCGTAATTTTTTAATTTTTGCGTGGATGATTTCTGAAACAAGAGCACTTCCACCGGGGCTGTTAACACGAATAACTACACCTTTTATTTCATTATCTCTTTCGATTTTATCTAAGATCGC
Source organism: Candidatus Cloacimonadota bacterium (assembly GCA_018654125.1). The sequence continues at coordinate 4,551 of JABIME010000294.1, read as the reverse complement.
ATTCAGTTTAGAAGCTGTAATGTTCACAGCTTCAAGCCCTTGAGACTGCATAACGATTCCACCTTGAGCATATACGACAGCAATATTTGTGTTCGAAGTTTTAAATTTTGGAGTATCGTATTTAGATAATGAAACGACTCTCTTTTTAGATATCCCTAATTCTTTATAGAGATCTTCTTTAAACGTTAATTCATCTATCAAATTATAATCTAAAGCTGTTTCCTGATTTACAAAAAGTTCCTCTCTTTTTTCGTAAACTCGTACAATATTAGAAATTTCGATCTCACGATTCTTGGCGATCTCTAAAAGTATAGAATCATATATGCTTGAAAATAATCCATCGAGATTTTTCCTAACTGGTGCAGATAACTCGTTACGAGAGAAAGTTTCGCCAGCTCCTTTATATTTTCCTGCATGTATTACATTAAATTCTACGCCGATCTTATCTAACATTTCTTTGTAAAAAAGCATGCCTCCACCAACACCAGTAAGTAATACACCTGCAGATGCAGATGGATTAAGGTGAATCTTGTTGGCTACTGTAGAAAGAAAATAATCCTTATTTAATCCAAGATCGAGATATGCATGGATTTCTTTACCAGTAGTTTTAAAATCCTCTAAAGCATTCATGATCTCATGCAAATTTGCATATCCGCATGAAATGAATTTAGGCTCAAGAAGAATCCCAATTATTCTATCATCTTGTGCAGCTTTATTTATCTTGTGCACAATATTATGTACGGAAGTAGTCTTTGCAGAAAATGAACCGGTTAACGGATTATCTTCAAATTCATTGTAATCGATAATTCTTCCGGATAGGTCTAATTTCAGCCATGAACTTTCGGTTATTCTTTCCGGTAATGGCTTTTGGAATCTTTTTCCCAAGCTTCCAAATGAGATAACCGTTGTGAAGATTAAAATAATAATGATGATAACTGCTGTAAGACATCCAAGAGAAAACCATTTTGATTTCATATAAATACTCCTTTTAATTAATTTCTAATTCTTTTAATTTACGTGATAAATTACTAACTTGTAGATCAAGTGCCTCTGCTGTTCTTGAGATGTTTCCATCATTCAATTTTAGTTGTATGGAAAGATATTTGGTCTCAAATACTTTACGTTTCTCTTTTAATGAAAGAGTTTCATTCCAAAAATTTGAATCCGATTGAGTTGCAGTACTCATACTTTTTATATCTTCAAGTTCAATAACTGTTTTGGGAATAAGAATGTATAATCTTTCAATAAAATTCTTAAGCTCTCTAATATTGCCCTTGAATTCCCAAGACCTTAACTCATTTATCGTGTCGGGCAAGAACTCTTTTAGTGGTAGCTTTAATTCATTTGAGAATTGATTGGAAAAATAATTAACTAAAACAGGAATATCTTCAGGATGCTGACGCAAAGGAGGTGTGGTTATAGGAATAACATTCAGTCGGTAATAGAGGTCTTCTCTAAATTCTCCTTTTTGAACAAGATCCTCAAGGTCTTTATGAGTTGCAGCAACAAGCCTGATATCAATTTTTTGAGTTTTATTGCTTCCAACCCGCTCAAATTCTCCTTCTTGTATCACTCTTAGTATCTTAGATTGCGCCTTAAGGCTCATATCGCCAATCTCATCGAGGAAAAGTGTTCCTCCGTGTGCTTGTTCTATTTTTCCGCTTTTGTTGCCCACAGCACCTGTAAATGCTCCTTTCTCATATCCAAATAATTCACTTTCTACAAGTTCTGTAGGAATTGCCGCCGAATTAAATTTAGCAAATGGCTTATCTCTTCTACTGCTTCTATGATGAATTGCGTAGGCAACCAGTTCTTTTCCGGTTCCACTCTCACCTCTAACAAGTACTTTAGAATCACTAGCTGCTATTCTATCTATAAGTGACAAAAGTTCTTTAATAGGCTGGCTGTTCCCAATTATTTTATACTTTTCATTCTCGTTAGATTTTAATCTGCTGTAATCTTTTGAAATATTACTAAATTCTATAGCTTTTTTAAGAATGATCTTAACTTTTGTAAGACTGAGCGGTTTTTCAAGAAAATCGTATGCTCCGTATTTAATTGATTGAACAGCTTCCTTAATACCACTGTGCCCAGAGATCATGATAACTATAACATCTTCTCTGAGTTTCTTCATATCCTTAAGAAGATCAATTCCATTTGCACCATCTAGCCTTACATCCAAAAGAACAACATCGGGCGTCATGTTTTCAAATTTATTCATCCCGATCTTACTATCAAGAGCATGATCACACTCATATCCTTCATCTTCCAATATGTTTTTTAATGTCAAACATATATTCATTTCATCATCAATAATGAGTACTTTCATTTATTTCTCCTGAGTCTTTATAAATCTATTTGGAATTTTAATTTCAAAACAGCTGCCTTTATTTTCTGTACTTGTTACAATAATTTCAGAGTTATTTACATCAACAAGTTTTTTTACTAAGGCTAGCCCAAGTCCTGTTCCTTTCTTCTTTTTCGTGAAATAGGGCTCAAATATTTTTTCTATATCTTCTTGTTTTATACCCTTGCCAGAATCTGATATACTAATAATAATTTTCATACTACGTTTTGTGACCTTAATTAATATTTTATCATCATCATCACAAGCATCAATTGCATTTTGAACAAGGTTTGTAATGATCTGATAAAAGTGTGTTCGATCAAATATGATAATACAGTTTTCTCCTGAGACTTCAATTTTAAAATCATGCTGATATGAGTTAAGGATCTCATCAATAATTGCTTTTGGATTAAATTCAGAAAAATCTGGATTTATATTTTTAGCAAAGTTAGAAAAAGAGCGTGCTAGTAGTTTCAGATTGTTTATTTCTTGATTTATTATATTAACTGATTCTGGAAAGACTTCAAAAAACTTCTTTTGATCAAGCTCATATTTTTCTTCCAACCTTTGAATTGTAAGCTGAATGGGTGTTAATGGATTTTTAATTTCGTGTGCTAAAATGCGGGAAAGTTCTTTCCACATTGTATCTTTTTCTGCTTGTAGCAATTTCTTCTGAGTACTATTTAGTTCGCGAGACATGCTATTAAAGGAGTGTTTTAATTCACGAATCTCTTTGATACCCGTTTCAGGTAGATAAACAGAAAAATCTCCATCACGGATCTTTCTAGTGGCTTTTTGCAGCTGGTTAAGAGGTTTTGTTATTCTATATAAAAAAGCAATAAAAATTACAATTGATAGTATCATCAATAATAATAAATATGCCATTGAATAGATTTGTGCCTCTTGTTTCATCATTTCTGCGTCAGCTAAACTCTGCCGGAATTTATTTAATAATTCTCGTGCTTTTACGCTATCTTGTTTTGTGTTAAAAGTTAATTCAGAGATCGAAGAATCAAATCTCATTTCTGTAAATAACAAATTAGATTGCTGATATTTTTTTACAAAGAAGTTATTAATTATGAATAAACTGGATAGATACAACAAAAGAAAAAGTAAAATTACACTTGATCTGATGCCAAGATTAATCTTCATAAAAATCTCTTGCTAAGCTTAAAGTAATTTTTGGTTGATTGTATTTCCATAACATCATTAGATCAAAATCTTTATTCAAAGCAATTAAACGGATCTTTGGAAGATATGCATTCATAGTCATTGTGCAGTCTTTTATATTTTCATCTTTAAAGCTGTATTCAATATTGGAGATCAATTTTTTTAACTCATTATAAGAATTAGTTGAAAAAGTTAGCTCTTGATCTTCAAGTTCGATACTGAATAGTTGTGTAAGAGGATCGAAAATAATAGAATGCCTGAATTCCTCTTCATGAATTACCGATCCAGAATAATGAATATTTACATTGAAAAAGATATCTATGATCTGTCCGGACTTGAAAATCTCCTCAAAATCGTTTTCAAAAGCATTTTCCAATTTACATTCAAAAAACATTCTGTCATCTAAAAAGGAGGTCCTATACGTTGCAAAACTTGCATCATTGCCCTGATAAGAAGATAATAGCAGCATCGAAAATGCAGCTAATCCGCTAATTACTTTTTCGGCAAGTATCTGAAACATTATTTTCCTCCCATAAAAAAAGAGTCTCTAACTAAAAAAGACTGTTAGAGACTCTTCACAATTTGTCAATAATTAAAATCCGAACCAAGGTCCTATAGAAATAGTATATCCCTGATAAGGTGTTTCTGGTGAGTTGGCAATTTCAAAATTGTCTTCACAAGAAATAGCATCCCATCCGTTTGTATAGGAATGTGAAAGCATGAATCCACCTTCAGCACGAATACTAAGCCAATCTATAAGTCTGTACATTACAGTAGCTTTAGGTTGGAACATAATGTAATTCTTTTCAAGTTCAAGTGAATTGTTTGAGGAAGAATCCATATCGTCATTTAGGCTTAGCCAGTCATAATCTCCATCTGTTTGAGAGATTTGAATATTGTGTCCACCCCAACCGAGCATGAATCCTAAAGAAGCTACCATACTTTTTGTGATTGCAAAGCGTTTATCAAGTGTAACACCACCATAAGCGTTTGAATAAAGCATTCTTCTAGTAACAGATGTTCCTTCTTCTGTT
>JABIME010000293.1 GCA_018654125.1 Candidatus Cloacimonadota bacterium | reverse complement strand
TTGAATGCAAATTTGAAGATAATTTATGGTGATCTTCTCGTAAACTCAACTTATAAACTCATTGGAGAACAGTGGTCAAATTCAGATCAAACTGCAATAGAACATCTTCTGCCAGCATACGACCTGTTGAATGTAAGTGCCGAATATTCTGTTTGTTGGGGAAATTTTATATTTTTACCAACAATAAAAGTTAATAATATCTTCAATAAATTGTATGAGATTTACGATCACATTCCGCAACCTGGAATTAATTGGGAAATGAATTTTGGAGTTGAATGGAAATTGTAAAACCTTATTCCACCCCTTTCCAATAATGAGAGAAAGATTATGAGATTTAAAAGTAAGCAAAATAAATGGAGAAAGATGAAAATGAGAAAAAGTTTAGTAGTTTTTATAGTGTTTACAGCATTGAATTTGTGGAGTGTAGTTGGGTTTGTAGTAAATTCCGGAAGTGAAACATTATCCCGGATTGATTTTGAGAGTGGAGATGTAGAAGAGGCATTCTGTGCATTAGGCTCTATGCCAAATCGTGTGGGGCTAACAAGTGAATTTGCTTATGTAGTAAATTCTGGTGATAATAGCGTTCAAAAGATCGATATCAATACAGGAAACACAATTGCAGAAATATATATTGAAAATTCATCTAATCCTTACGATATAATTATCGATGAAAGTTATGCTTATGTAACCGGTGGAATGATAAATAAAGTTTATAAGATAGATTTGAGTACAGATGAGGTTATTGGATCAATTATTGTTGGCGGAAATCCTGCAGGAATGACAATATTAGATGGAAAGTTGTATGTAGGGAATAGCGATTATGGAACTGGTTACTCCAATTGTTCTGTAAGTGTTATAGATTTACTAGCGTTTAGTGTTGAAACAACAATCCCAACAGAGGTCAATCCACAATTTTTATCAGCTATTAATGGGAATATACATGTAAGCTGTGGGGGAGATTGGATAACTATTTTTGGCATGATATGCATCATTGATCCTGCATCGAATAGTGTGATAAATACATTGGATATTGATGGTGTAACAAGCAACTTTGCGTTAATACAAGACAATGTGGTATACGTTGCAGATGGTTATGGCTCATTACTTTATGCGTACGATGCAAATACTTTTGATATAATTTATGATAATTCAAATCCATTTATTCCTGGTGGTTCGATGGTAACATCTAATGATGAAAATCTTTTTGTTCTTGGTGGGGAGTGGGGACAAAATTTTACAGTTAAGGTTTTTGATGTTAATGAAATCCTTTTAAATGAATACACGGTTGGATTGTATGCTACAGATATGAAGATAGTCCCAGAAGTTGTGTCAGTGCCCGAGGAACAGTTTGTATTTCCAAACTATGAATTGATAAATTATCCAAATCCATTTAACCCTACAACAACGATATCATTTAACTTAACTACAGAGATCACGGACAGCATAGAATTAGTGATTTATAATCTAAAAGGGCAAGAAGTGAAGCAGCTTAACAGCAATCATGTATTAGCAGGTCGGAATTCTATTATTTGGAATGGAACAGATAAATATAGCCATCCGGTTTCTTCAGGAGTATATTACTACAACCTAAAATTAAATGGAAAAACAGTAGCTACTAAGAAGTGTATGCTGCTTAAGTAAAATTTGAATGATTGACCTTGAATAAAACGATCCTTCTTCTTTCTAGAAGGGGGATTTAGATTTTTATATCTAGTTTCTTAAAAAAAACTACTTTTCATTAAGTTGTTTCAATATTTTCTCAAGGTCATCTGAAGAAAATTTACTAATTCCTTTGTTATCTGTTTTAGCATTTTTTAACATTTGAAGAATTTTTTTCCCATCTTCAGAATCACTACTCAGTTTAAACACTTTTTTACTTTTTTGAGGAGGAGTAAAAATTTTTAGACGATTTTTTTCATCAACAAAGAATTCAATAAAAAATGAATCAGTATTATTATTTTTATTCTTATAAAAGATCCATACTTTGTATACAGAATTAGTGAAATGGATTTCGTAATCTATAATTTTTGCTATCTCATAAGTTGGATTATAATTATCTAGATCAATTTTTGAAAAATAGTAATACATTTTCTCTAATGAGTTAGCCTCTAAATTTGTTTTAAAACTTTTTAAAAAATCTATAATTAGTTTATTAAGTTGTGGAGTAACTATTTTTTTTGTGGCAATACCTCCAAGTTTCTTAAAAGTTTCTGCTTTTAGTTTGCGCTTAATTCGAGATATTTTTTTTCTTAAGGCATCATAAGAAATATCGAGCAATGAGTTCATCAGCTTAAGTTTCTCATCACATTGAAAATAAAGAAGTATTGTCTTCATCTCATCATTATCTAAAGTTTGTAATACTTCAGTAAAAGTCTCATTTATCATCGAATTTTTCTTTTTTGTTACATTAGCATTTAATCTATTAAGAAGATCATGTTGGTATTTTTCTATATCTCTTTTCTCTTTCTTTGCTGTTCTGTAATTAGATTGGATTAAATTCTTAGAAGTATTTACTATCCAGCCTGTTAAAT
>JABIME010000292.1 GCA_018654125.1 Candidatus Cloacimonadota bacterium | reverse complement strand
TGCAAGAAGGATATACTAAATTTTCAATTTACCTTCTTCGTGCAGACGCATATATTGGTATAAAAGAATATCAGCTAGCTTTAGATGATGTGAATACCGCGATCAAAAAGAATTCTATTAGCATCCAAATGTATAATTTAAAAGCAAAAGCATATCTTGGCTTAGGCAACTATGATGAAGCAGAAAAAGCAATTGATATTGCAATCAAACTATATCCAGAATTTGATGAATATCTAGAAACCAAAGAAGAAATCGATAAAGCTATACTGAATAAAAAAAAGAAGTAAAAATGCCACTAACAAGCGTGTCGTCAGTCGGGTTGGTCAGTGGTCTTTGTCCTGAACCTTACGGTTCAGAGTTTAGCGGTTTGTACGGGCTGAATCATTCTGATTCCGCCGCACACGCGGAACATTAGCTGCAATTAATTGATAAAAGTGAGGAAGAAGAAGTGAAGAACATCATTATGGTTGTAGTTTTAGTTTTATTAATAGCAAGTGCAGTTTTTGCAGATTGGAACGAAATGCAAAAAGTATTTGCTTCTGATGGTTCCTGGTTTGCTAATTTTGGTATTTCTTCTTCAATCTCTGGAGACTTTGCTGTTGCTGGAGCTTATCTTGGAAGAAATGAAGATTACGAAGCAACTGGATCAGCATATATCTATAATTATAACGGTGAAAACTGGAATGAACATACAAAACTACTTGCTTCGGATGGACATGTAAATGCTCATTACGGTCTCAGTAGTTCAATTGATGGTAATTTCGCAATAATTGGGGCTCCAAGTGATTGTAGTGCGGGTTTCTTTGCAGGAGCTGCATATATTTACAATTTTGATGGAACAAATTGGGTTGAACAGATTAAAATAACAGAAACTAACGTTATTGATGAACAAGGTTTAGGGATATGTGTTGCAATCTCTGGTAATTTTGCAATTATCGGTGTCCCTATGGATGATGAGAATGGCTATCATTCAGGTTCTGCCTACATTTATTATTATAATGGTATCAATTGGGTTGAACATGTAAAATTAACTGCATCTGATAGTTCTAATGTTTATCAATTTGGAACATGTGTTTCAATAAATGGTAATTTTGCAATGGTAGGTTCTCTCGAAAGTGACTTGGTTTATGTATATTTCTTTGATGGATTAGAGTGGACAGAGCAAGCAATATTAACGGCTCCAGTTGGTTTTGATAATGATTGTTTTGGAAACTCCATTTCTATTGACGATAACTTTGCTGTTATCGGAGCTTATGGTGGGACAACTTCATCATGTATAGGTTCGGCTTATGTATTTTATTTTAACGGTTCAGAATGGATTGAACAAGCAACGTTAACTGCTTCAGATGGTTTCGTAGCTAATCATTATGGTATCTCCGTTTCTATTTCAGACAATTATACTGTAGTCGGAGCTCAGTATGATGATGAATTTGGGCAATGGTCAGGCGCGTCATATATTTATCATTTTGATGGATTAAATTGGACTGAAGTAACAAAAATAACAGCTTCAGATGGAGCAGAACTCGATAGATTTGGTGCATCTGTTTCAATTGATGATGATTTTTTGATTGTAGGCGCATGTCGGGATGATGGCAATGCAGTTGACTCAGGCACAGCTTACATCTACCACAATGATGGACTTAGTGTTGATGAAGAAGTCATTCCACGTACCACCTCTCAAGTATTTAACTATCCAAATCCCTTCAACCCATCAACAACCATTGAGTTTTCAATCCGTAATAGTTCTCATATTGAACTCTCCATTTATAATATCAAGGGTCAAAAAATAAAAACTTTAGCTCAAAATGACTTTATAAAAGGTTTATATTCCGTTATCTGGAATGGAGATGATGAATCAGGAAAGCCTGTAAGTTCTGGAATTTATTATTATAAACTGAAAGTAAACGGAAAAACTGAAGAAGTAAAAAAGTGTTTGCTGCTGAAATGAAGAAGATGCAGCTAACAAGCGTGTCGGCAGTAGAGTTGGTCAGTGCTCTTTGTCTGAATCTTGCGATTCAAACGGCTGGTCGGTTTGTCTTTGGCGTGATCGTTCCGATCCCGGCGCACACGCGAAACATTAAAAATAGGGTAGAGGTAACAATCTCAAAACCAAACCCGCAACTTGTAACTCGCAACCCATCAATACAACCACAGACAATTTGATTTCTTCTTATCGATATCAACATGGATAAACTTCTTCGCAATTCCAATTCTCTTAAATCCTGCTTTTATCAACCCCCCGATAATCACCATCCTAATATTATGATCTTTTGTATAAATATCAGCAGCTAAACCTCTTTTATGAGATGAATTTTCAGATCCCCCAACACTCGTATTATGTTTTTCGCATCTATACCCGGAAGTAATTTTGTATGGAACGCCCGAGATCTCCCGAGCCATATCTAATTTTTTAACTAATTCTTCAGCTATCAAATTTTTTCCACAACACCTGCAGGAAAATTCTTCTAGTTTAAAAAATTTATACATTTGCCCCTCCGATCTTTTTATTCAAATCCATCTTTTCTGTAAAATCGGAAACTACTTCAGATATATCTCCTGTTTCTTCTTTCCTCCGTTCAATATCATCATTCCATTCTTTTCTCTCTTTTTTCATGAGTTCTATATCTCTTTTTCTTTTTTCGGCGCTTAGAATCGATTTTTTACGTTTTTCTGCTTTTCGGAGTTCAATTTGGTTAAAATTCGTACTTTTTATCACTTTTATCGCATATGCAGCAGTATTTTTTATTGTTCCGGTAGTAACTAAGTGATTTATCAAATTAATCTTTTCTTTTAGTAATTTCAATTTATCATCATCATCGATCTTTTCTAAGATCCTTTCAATTTCTTCTTCACCAATTCCCAATAATTGCAATTCCCTATTTATATCAGATGATGACGATATCAAATCAGATTCTTTTTTTTCTTCTTTCTTTTTAATACTTTCTTTTGATCTTAAAATGGGGTTTTCCGGTTCGGATGATCCAGTTCGGTTCGTCCGGTCCGGTTTATCCGTGTCGGTTAATCCGGTCTGGATAGTTTCCTGTGGATATTCATAAACAGTGTATTCAGTTTGAAATAGTCCTTTTTCATTTCTGTATGTTCTTTTGTTTATATAACCTTCTGAAACCAACTCACTTACGGCATTATGTAACGCATCTAATCCTTCAATTGTATGTTTTTCCAGTTCTTTAACGGTTATATTTTTATCGGATGGTAAGCTTAAAAGGTACAACATCAAGCCTTTAGCTTTCAAAGTTAGATGTTTGTTTCTTGCCAATTTATTATCAACTACTACAAACCTAGTCTTTTTATGTATCTTAATTATTGCCATTACACACCCCCGGAAACCAGATCAATAGCCGTTTCAACAGTTT
>JABIME010000291.1 GCA_018654125.1 Candidatus Cloacimonadota bacterium | reverse complement strand
TGTTGGGAATATCCCTTACGATTTTAGCTATTACATTATGTTTGAGTTCAGCCAATTTCAAAATGGACCATATCTCTTAGATGGTTTTATCACTTACTCAAGATTAGCTCCGTGGGCTAGTATCTCAATGGGGCAATTCAAATCTCCATTTAGTTTGGAATTGAATACTCCATGTCAGGGACTACATACAATAAAGCGTTCAATGGTTGTAAATGAACTTACAACTCCCGATAGAGATTTAGGACTTTTAGTATCTGGGAAATACAACAAATTAGCAAAATATGCTTTTGCTTTTACAAATGGAACAGGTAGAGATGTTGTTGAAAACAATCAGAACAAAACTTTTGCAGGTCGTTTCGTTGTATCTCCGATTGAGTTTATTAGTTTAGGTGGAAGTTACAAATATGGAACATCTCCAGCAACAATTATTGATGCAGATGAAGATGTGAAAAAACGTTTTGCAGGAGAATTTGAGTTAAACTTAAGTAATATTCTTATTCAAGCTGAATATGTTTCTGCTGAAGATGTCGGTTCCTATACTACAGGCGGTGGCTGAGGTGATGAACCCGTGGAGGTCCACGAAGGTTCTATCAACAGAGGCGGTTATTGGGCACAAGCATTATATTTGACACCTTGGAATATTCAGCCGGTTGTTAAATATGAGAGCTTTGATCATGATACAGATACTGATGATAATGCAGAAAGTATCATTACTTTCGGATTCAATTATTTCTTCAATGATTGGACAAGACTGCAATTGAATTATCTGTATAAAGCTGAAGAAGGCAATGAAATAGTAAATGATGAACTGTTGATTCAGCTTCAGGTGAAGTTCTAAGTAGGGAGAGAAAATGAAAAAACTAATTGGAATTTTAATAATTCTTTTAGCTGTACAAGTAACTTTTGCCGGTATTGTAAGCGCAAAAGAACTTAAAACACTATCAAAAAGTGGGGATGTGGTTATTATATCTGCAAGAAACGCATCTGATTACAGCGCAAAGCATATTGATGGTGCTATTAATATAGATCACAAAAGTTTATACAAAGCGGAAGGCGTTTCATCAATGCTTAAAAGTGCAGATGAAATTGCTAAGATCTTTAGTGAAAAAGGTATTTCTGCAAACAGCAAGATAGTGATCTATGATACAGGTAGCAATAAAGCTGCTGGTAGATTATATTGGATATTCAAATATTTGGGTGCAGCAGATGTTAACATACTTGATGGACATTTAAAAGGTTGGGGAAAGGTTCGTGGTAAGGTTACGAAAAATGCTACAAAAATTACTCCTGCAACTTTTAAGGCAACTCCAAATGCTGCAATTTCTACAGATATAGCTTACGTGAAAGCTCATAAAGATGATGCTGGTGTTATTCTGCTTGATGTACGTTCTGCAGATGAATTTGCTGGAACAGACACTGATAAGAATATCTCACGTTATGGTCATATTCCAGGAGCAAAAAACTTAGAATTTAAAGCTGTTATAAATGATGATGGAACGATTAAATCTAAGGATGAGATCGTAGCCGCAATGAATGCAGCAGGTGTTACAAGTGATAAAGAAATAATTCTTTATTGTGCATCAAGCGTTCGTGCTGGAATCGTTTTTATGGCTCTTACAGATGTACTTGGTTATACAAACGTAAAAGTTTACGATGGTGCATATTACGAATGGAGTGCAAGCTCAAATCCGGTTAAATAAATTAATATTGGCAGGAGGAACTTTTCTTCCTGCCAAATTTTGCGGCGGAAAAGTGATGAAAAATATTATTAATGATTATTTTAAATCAATAAGTATTTTTGATCTGTTTTTCGTGAAAGATAGAATTTAAGGAGTATAGTATAAATGGCTGACAAAAAAGTTGGTTCTGTAATGGTTATCGGTGGTGGAATCGCCGGTATTCAATCATCTCTGGATCTAGCCGATTCAGGCTATAAAGTATATTTATTGGAAGATTCACCTGCTATAGGTGGTACAATGGCTCAGTTGGATAAAACATTCCCAACAAATGATTGTGCAATGTGTGTGATATCTCCAAAACTTGTGGAATGTGGACGTCACCTGAATATTGATCTGATGACAAATGCTGAACTTATGAAACTTGAAGGTGAAGCAGGAAATTTCAAAGCGATAGTATACCAAAAACCTCGTTTTGTGGATCTTGATAAATGTACAGGTTGTGGTGAATGTGCAACTGTTTGTCCAATTGAAACCGTATCAATATTTGATGAAGATCTGGTAGAAAAAACTGCAATTTATAAGCCTTATGCTCAAGCTTCACCTAACGCTTTTGTAATTGATAAAAAAGAGACAGCTCCTTGCCAAATAGGATGTCCTTCGGGCATTCATGTTCAAGGCTATGTTGCTCTTGTTGCTCAAGGAAAGTACAAAGAAGCGTACAATCTTATTCGCCAGAATAATCCATTCCCTTCTGTTTGTGGAAGAGTTTGTTTCCATCCTTGCGAAAGCGAATGTCGTCGTGGTGAATATGATGATCCATTAGCTCTTGCTTCAATTAAACGCTATATTGCAGACCATATACATTCTCACCATGAAGATTTTGAAAAAGAAGATGAACCAGTTGCAAAAGATAAAGAGAAAGTTGCCGTTATTGGTGCAGGACCCGCCGGACTCACTTGTGCATATTATTTAGCTCAGAAAGGGTATCAGGTAACAATATTTGAAAAAGATTCAAAACCTGGTGGAATGATGCGTTCCTGCATTCCTCCTTATCGCCTTTCTAGAGATGAACTAGATTGGGAAATAGAGCAAATTTTAAAGGAAGGAATTGAACTTAAAACAAATCATCCAATTAGTTCATATAACGATATTGAAAAGTTAAGACTTCAAGGATTTAAAGCATTTTATGTTGGAATCGGAGCTCAACTTAGTAAAACTATGCGAATTAAAGGTGAAGAGCTTAATGGAGTATTTGGCGGTATAGATTTCCTAAAAAAAGTTAATTATAGTGAGAAGGTAAAAATTGGAAAGAAAGTAGCAGTTATTGGTGGTGGCAATACAGCAATAGATTGTGCGAGAACTGCTCGTAGATTAGGCTCTGATGTAACCTTGATTTATAGAAGAACAAGAAGAGAAATGCCGGCAGAAAGTCATGAAATAAAAGCTGCTGTAGAAGAAGGTGTGAACTTTAAATTCCTAACTAATCCAATTGAAAATGTTGGAAAAGACGGTAAGCTGACAGCAATCAAATTTTCTGTGATGGAATTAGGCGAAAAAGATTCCAGTGGAAGAAGAAGACCGCAACCAACAGGTGAAGAGTTTACTGAAGATTTTGATAATATGCTAGTGGCAGTTTCCCAAAGTTCGGATCTTAATTTATTGGAAAAAAGTGGAGTAGAAACTACAAATTGGAACACGATAGTTGCAGATGGTACAACTTTCCAAACAAATATAAATGACATATTTAGTGGTGGTGATGTTGTGTTAGGACCAGCTTCTGTTGTGGAAGCAGTAGGGCAGGCAGCAGAAGCAGCAATTTCTATTGAAAGATATATACAAGGTGAAGATTTGGCAGCTGGAAGAAAAGAGTTTGAACCACTTCCCGCACGTGAATATCAAACTTATGTTCCTCATGAAGATAGAGTTGCAATGAGAAATCAAACGCCTGAAGAGAGAGTTGGAAACTTTGATGAGATGGAACTTGGTTTCAGTGAGGAAGAAGCTCAAAGAGAAGCTAAGCGTTGCCTAGAATGCGGAATCTGTTCGGGCTGTTTACAATGTGAGATAGTTTGTGAAGCAGATGCAATTGTGCATGAGATGCAAGGCGAGGTAGTTGAATTAGATGTTGGCTCTGTGATTGTAGCAACCGGTGCAGAAAAGTTTGATCCAACCCCTATGCATGAATTTGGTTATGGTCGATATAAAAATGTTGTAACCAGTATTCAATTTGAGAGAATTCTAGCTGCATCAGGACCATTTGAAGGACATCTGCAGCGACCATCCGACGGAGAAACTCCTGTAAAAGTTGCTTGGATCCAGTGTGTTGGATCTCGTACAGAAGATTCTCACATGCCGTATTGTTCTTCGGTTTGCTGTATGTATGCTATGAAGGAAGCAATTATTGCCAAAGAGCATGTTTCTACTGTGGAACCAACGATTTTCTTCATGGACATTAGAGCTCATGGCAAAGATTTTGATAAATATTATGATAAAGCTAAAGATGCCGGAGTTACATTTAAGCGCGGTAGAATTGGTAAAATAAAAGAAGTTTCTGAAACAGGAAATTTGGAACTTTATTATGTTCAAGAAAATGGTGATTTGCAAATCGAAGAGTTTGATCTTGTCGTTCTTTCTATTGGATTGCATCCACCAAAGGATATTGTAAAACTATCTGATAGTTTAGGGGTTCGTTTAAATGAATACAATTTTATTGATCATCTAGGAATCTCACAAATCGATACGACAAGACCGGGAGTTTTTGTTTGCGGTCCAGCTGTATCTCCAAAAGATATTCCGGAAACTGTTGTACAAGCATCGGGTGCAGTTGCAGGAGCTGCTGAACTACTTTCTGAAGTACGGGGAACGGAAATCACAGAAAAAATATATCCCGAAGAGAAGAAGGTAGCAGGACAAAAACCGCGCATTGGTGTTTTTGTTTGTCATTGCGGTATAAATATTGGTAGTATAGTAGATGTTCCAGGAGCTGTTGAATTTGCTAAAAAATTACCGAATGTTGTTTATGCTGGTGAAAATCTATTCACCTGTTCGCAAGACACACAACAGCAGATGAAAGAGATCATCGAAGAATATAAATTAAATAGGGTAGTTGTGGCATCATGCTCACCAAGTACTCATGAAGCACTTTTCCAGGAGACTATGCGTGAAGCTGGGCTAAATCCATATTTGTTTGAAATGGCGAATATTCGTAACCAATGTAGCTGGGTGCATCGTGATGACCATCCTAAAGCTTCTGAAAAGGCAAATCGTCTTATAAAAATTGCTTTAGGAAAATCAAGATTACTTCAGCCATTACATGCTATTGCTTTAGATGTAACACAAAAAGGAATTGTTATTGGAGGAGGTTTAGGCGGAATGACTGCAGCTCTTTCTATTGCTAATCAGGGTTTTGAAGTAGCTTTAATTGAACGCGCTGAAAAACTTGGTGGAAATTTGAACGGCCTTTATCATACTCTAGATGGACAAAGCGTGCCTGTTTTCCTACAAGAATTAAAAGATGAAATTGATGATCACCCACTTGTAAAAGTATATTTGAATGCAACTGTGAAGAATATTGATGGTTACATTGGAAATTACAAAACTACTTTTGATTATATGGGAGATGAAAAAGAATATAAACACGGTATAATTATTATTACTACCGGAGCAAATGCTTCTAAACCAAAAGAATATCTCTATGATCAGTGTAAAAATGTGATCACACAAAGAGAATTAGAAAATGACTTGGAAGAGAATGAAAAAGATTATAAGAAGGTAAAAAGTGCTGTTTTCATTCAATGTGTTGGTTCACGAGATGAAGAACATCCATATTGCTCACGCATCTGTTGTGCTCAGGCTGTAAAAAACGCTATGAGATTGAAAAGTTTGAACCCAAAAATGGATGTATCTGTTTTGTATCGTGACATAAGAACTTTTGGATTCTACGAAAAATATTATCAGGAAGCACGTCAGCTTGGTATTGTATTTATTCGATATTCGGAAGACGCTAAACCTGAGATTGATATTGATAGTAAAAAGGTAGTTTTCGGTGAAAATGCATTGATCATTAAAGTAAAAGATCATGTGTTGGGAACAGAGATGAAGTTGACTCCAGAAAAGATTATTTTATCTCCCGCAATAATACCTCAAGAAGATGTTGACATCATATCGCAAATGTTAAAAGTACCGCTCAATGAAGATAGGTTCTTTATGGAAGCACATGTGAAACTTCGACCAGTTGATTTCTCAGCTGAGGGGATATTTCTAGCAGGATTAGCTCATTCTCCTAAAGGAATGGAAGATACTATTTCACAAGCCAAAGCGGCAGCAGAACGGGCTTGTGCGATAATTAGTTCTGAGGAATATATTTCTGAAGCTAATATAGCCAGGGTTGATGTTGATACTTGTGCAGGTTGTGGAATGTGTGTGTCTGTTTGTCCTTATGGAGCTCCAGAGCTCATTTGGTTAAATGGTAAAGAATATGCATATGTGAATTCTGCTTTATGTAAAGGTTGTGGAAGTTGCGCATCGATCTGTCCTTCGGGAGCAATGCAGCAACTTGGCTACAAAGAAGAGCAGCAATTGGCAATGTTGAATGAAGCATTAGAGATCTGGTAATTTTCTTTTTTATAGAATTTAATGTTTTGATAAATATACACATCATTCAATAAAGAATTTTAAAAACACTTAAATAAAAAGGAGAATTTCCGAATGAAAACAGGGGTTTATCTTTGTCAATGTGGTGGTAATATTTCAAACACCGTAGATTTACAGAAAATTGCGAAACATGTGAAAGAAAAAAAAGGTGATATACTAATTCAGGAAAATTCTCATATGTGTTCCGGAGCTGGTCAGAAACTTATCATCGAAGATATTAAAAATAAGGGGTTAGAAAAAATTGTAGTTGCTGCATGCTCACCTCATTTCCATGAAAAAACTTTTCGTTCTGCTTTGCAGAAAGCCGGGTTAAATCCATATGTTTTAGAGATATCTAATTTTCGTGAACATTGTTCATGGGCACACAAAAATGTTCCTGAAATAGCAACAGAAAAAGCGAAAGATGTAATTGATGCTTCTATAGCAAAAGTGGAGCTTGATTTCCCATTAGAAGAGAAGAAGATGCAGATGGGTGATGACGTTTTGGTTATTGGTGGGGGTATTGCCGGTATTCAAACATCGCTTGATCTGGGTGATGCTGGCAAAAAAGTTACTCTTGTAGAAAAAGAGCCAACACTCGGTGGAAAGATGGCTATTCTTACCAAAACCTTCCCAACAGAAGATTGCTCAGCTTGTATTATTTCCCCAAAAATGGCAGCAGTTCAAGACCATCCAAACATTACACTTTATACAAATTCAGAAATTGAAAATATTGCCGGACACAGATTACATTTTGAGGCAAAAATTAAGAAAAATCCACGTTATATTTTAGATACAATAGATATGGACCAATGTCTTATCTGTACTCAATGTGTACAAGAATGTCCTATCGAGCAACCAAATTATTGGGAGCAGGGCATTTTACAACGCCAAGCAATTTATATCCCTGCACCTCATGCAATTCCGTATAAATATTTAATTGATAAAGATAACTGCTTACAATTTATAGATGGATCGTGTACAAAATGTGCCGATGTATGCCCGCAAAAGGTTATAGATTTTACTCAGCAGCCGGAATTTGTAGATATTGCAGTTGATAATGTAGTTGTTGCAACAGGTTACGATATTTATGATGCAACAGAGAAAACGGTTTTTGGTTATGGGAAATATGAGAATGTTGTAAATGCTCTTGAGATGGAACGTATTGTAGATCACATTTCTGAGAAAGAACCACCACGTGAAGTTGGGAAGAGAGTTGCTTTTGTACAGTGTGTAGGATCGAGAGATGAACAGATTGGTCGTGAATACTGCTCTCGTGTGTGCTGTATGTTTTCTATAAAACTAGCCTCATTGCTTAAACAGGCAAAACCAGAAAAAGATATTTATGTCTTCTATACAGATCTTCGTGCTTTTGGAAAGGGTTATGAAGAGTATTATAAACGTGCACAAAAAATGGGGATAAAATTTGTAAGGGGTAAGCCTTCACACTTCACCGAAAATCCTGATACAAAACAAGTTGTAGTTACAGTGGAAGATACACTATCTCGTGATATTATTCAAAGTGAATTTGATTTAGTTGTGTTAGCAAATGGAATGGGCTTGAGTGAAGCTTCTGAAACAATTGCTGATAACCTGAAACTTGCAAAAAGTGATGATGGTTTCTTTAAGGAAGCTCATCCAAAATATCGTCCTGTAGATACACTGGTAGAAGGTGTATTTTTAGCTGGAGCAGCGCAGGGTCCAAAAGATATTCCCGATACTGTAACTCAGGCTAGTGCAGCTGCTGGCAGAGTATTGGCAACACTAGCACAAAAAGAGTTCTCTATCGACCCAGTACTGGCTTTTGTACATCAGGATATTTGTGATGGTTGCAAAAAATGTTTAGATTCATGTCCGAAACAGGCAATTTCAATGAATGCAGATGGTAAAGCAGAAGTAAATGAAGCTCTTTGTTTGGGATGTGGAAGCTGTATAGCCAGTTGTCCGATAGAAGCTATTGACTTAAATTACTATACTAATGATCAAATGTATGCACAGATAGAAGCTTCCTTAAGTAATAAAAAAGAGGGAGATAAGAGAATCTTGATCTTTGCTGATGACAATACTGTATATCGTTTGGCAGATGCCTGTGGTGTTCGTAAAATGAAATACTCAACAGATTCCAGAATATTCAGAATTCCAAGTGGTAGCAGAATTACTTCCAATCTGATAAAATTTGCTTTATCAAAGGGAGCAGATGCAGTGATGATTGGTGACAGTCCAGAGAAGAGTTCACGCTTTAGCTGGGCAAATGAAGTAACAAAAGACAACATTATGCAAGCTCAAATGAAAATGGAAGAACTTAAAATAGAAAAAGATAGGTTAATTTTTAAACAATATAATGCTGGGGCATTAGCTCCATTTATTGCTGAAGTAGATGCGATTGCAGAATATTTGGGAACTGTAGTTCCGATTCCTATAGAAACAAGAGAAAAGCTTTTTACAGCAGTGAGAGGTGAATAATGGCTAAGATAATTAAACTTGATGATAAAGGTGTAGAATTCTTAGAAAAGATCATGGAGTTAAGTGGTGAAACGATTACACTTTGTGACCAATGTGGAACATGTTCTGGTGGATGTCCTTTTATAACTGAAATGGATGTTAATCCTTCTCAGGTCATGAGACAAGTAATGCTTGGGCAAAAAAATATTATGGATAGTAAAACCATGTGGATATGCGCTTCATGCTTTACTTGTACGGTGCGTTGTCCAAGAGATCTAGATGTTTCGAAAGTTTCTGAAGCTTTGCGCCAGGTTAAATTGCGAGAAGCGATAGATTTTATTGATATTGAAGAAATTTCGGATGAAGAAGCCAAGAAGCTTCCCTCAATTGCAATTGTTGGAGCTTTCAGGAAATTTACGGGATAAGGAGACAGAGAAATGAAGATACCATATTTTCCCGGATGTACTTTAAAAACAACTGCAACAAATTTAGAGACTTCAGCAATTGAAGTTGCAAAACAATTAGGCATAGAAATGGTTGAGCTAGATCGATGGAATTGCTGTGGAGTAGTTTCTTATCTGGTTAGTGATGATCTAATGAAACATTTGGCTCCTGTTAGGAACTTTTTGCGTGTACAAGAGATGAATGAAACGGGAGTTGTAGATAATGAAAATCGCATGGTTACACTCTGTTCCATGTGCTACAATACGCTAAGTCTTTCTAATAAACGCATGAAAAATGCACCTGATGATCTACAAAAAGTAAATGATTTCATGCATCGTGAAGAGACAAAATATGATGGTAGTGTTGAAGTTGTACATTTGCTTCCAATAATTAAGGAATTAGGCTGGGAAGCTGTTAGCAAAAAAGTTAAGAAACCACTGAATGATATAAAGGTTGCAGCTTATTACGGATGCATGCTTTTGCGTCCGAAAGATGTTGGGATTGATGATGCTGAAGACCCAAAAATATTAGAAGAATTGGTTAGTGCTTTAGGGGCAGAGGCAATTGAATGGGATAGCGGAAGCAGATGTTGTGGGAGTTATCATACTGTAAACAATAAAGATATAGTGGTTAACCTTTCTAAAGGGATAATTGAAGATGCACGTAAGAATGGAGCTGATGTAATAATTACTTCATGTCCACTTTGTGCTTTTAATTTAGATAGCAGACAAGATGATATATTAGAAAAAGATCTGGAATTCGAAACAATGCCAGTAGTTTACTTTAGCCAATTAATGGGTGCTGCATTTGAAATAGATAAAGAAAAATTAGGTTGGGAATTCAACCATATTTCTCCTGATATTTTATTCTAAATTTTATATAGTCTTAAAAAATTAACTGATTTTACAAGATTTCTTTGTAGAATCAGTTATTATTTTTTCATATGCATCTACAAATGTTTTAAGGGCGATGTATGTTTTATCTATTTCATCATCTGGTATCAATTCTAATACATCTTCCTGGAATTTATTTAGTTTATAATTAGTATTCTCCGCCATTTTTAAGCCTTCATCAGTAATCCGTGCAAACCAGCTTCTACGATCATCATCAGAGTGATATCTTTCAACAAATCCCATTTGAACTAGTTTATTAAGAACGCGTGTAACTTTAGCATTGGATATCTTATACATTTTTGCAATTTCTCGCATTCTAAGGGGACGGTTGGCTTTATGCAGAAAACGTAATAAGGCACATTCAATATCCCCAATAACAACACATAAGGTATAAGAGTTATCTCTATCTATAAACAACTTTTGCAACTTCGCGGTCAATTCAATAAATTCTTGTGAACTTCTCATACTAACTTCCTAATATTTTATTAAAAATTTAGCATACAGAATTTTGATTGTTCCACATTGTCAATATATAATTTTAAGTTAAAAAAGAATAAATAAAACGTTTAACAAATTTAACCCATGTTTATTGGAAATCACTATAAATCTTAAAAAAAATATTTACATAAACAAATTATAAAATATTTAAGACATATATAATTAATTTATAGTTATATTAGAAAATAATTAACAAAATTAAGGATAGCTTATGGGTTTGAAATCTGAAAAAGATGCTACAAGAGTTCTCATCGTTGAAGATGAAATGATCATTGCTCAAGATATTGCAAGAATTTCTGAGAACTGCGGATACCAAGTTCTTGATATTGTTAGCTCAGGTGAAGTGGCTGTTCCAACGGCAATACAATTGAACCCTGATGTAGTGCTTATGGACATAATGCTTGGTGATGAAATGACCGGGCTTGTAGCAGCTGAAGAGATACATTATGCTCTTGATATCCCAATTGTTTTTATAACAGCCTTTGCAGATGATAAAACAATTAACAAATCCAAAATGGCAGAGCCTTTTGGATATATTATAAAGCCATTTGATGAAAGAGAATTAAAAGCGGTTATTGAACTTGCAATTTATAAGCATGCGATGCAGCAAATCCTTAAAAGAAGTGAAGCAAAATATCGAAGAATATTTGAAAATATCCAAGATGTATTTTGTGAAATGGAACTTGATGGAACAATAATTGAGATTAGCCCATCAATAGAAGCTATGAGTGATCATAAAAGATCTGATTTATTAGGAAGTAATATTGGTGATCTTATTACTGATAAACAGCAAGTAACAGATCTATTGAACATGAATAAAAATAATAATTCCATTAGAGATCTTGAGATAACAATTAACAATAACGGCAACGTTATCTACTATTCAGTAATCTCTCAATTGCTTACTGATGCAAATGATGGATCAAACAAAATTGTTGCATCTCTTCATGATATAACCGAGCATAAATTATTAGAAAAACGCCTAATGCGTGCTGAACGTCTTGC
>JABIME010000290.1 GCA_018654125.1 Candidatus Cloacimonadota bacterium | reverse complement strand
TGTTATGAAGCTGGAATTTTAAATAAAGAACTTACTGGTGGTTTGGAATTAACATTTGGAAATGCTGATGCGGCAATAGAGCTGATGCATCAAATGGCTCGTGGTGAAGGTTTTGGTGTAATTGCAGGATTGGGCATTAGAAAAATGAAAGCACATTTTGCCAAAGAATTCAGTGCAGACATTAATTTCTTAAATGATATTGGAATGGAAAATAAAGGCTTGGAATATTCTCAGTATGTTTCTAAAGAATCTCTGGCTCAGCAAGGTGGTTATGCAATGACTAATAAAGGTCCTCAGCATGATGAAGCTTGGTTAATATTCATGGATATGGTTAATAAGCAGATTCCAACATTCGAAGATAAAGCAGAAGCATTACATTACTTCCCAATGTTCCGAACATGGTTCGGTCTCATGGGCTTATGCAAGCTTCCATGGAATGATGTAGAACCTGCTGATAATGTTGAAACTGATGAACCCGGAAAAGTTCCTGAGCATGTTCAGAATTATGTAACTATTTTTAATGCCGTTACAGGTTTGAACATCGATAAAGCAGAAATGATCAGACAATCTGAACGAGTATATAACTTCCAGAGAACATTCAATATTCGTAGAGGTTACGGTCTTAGAAAACATGATGCACAGCCTTATCGTGCTGCTGGTCCTGTTACAGTTACTGAATATGAATCTCGTGTTGAGAGATATGATGGACAATTAAAAGATATTCTCAATGTAAATACTGCAGGGAAATCTACTGAAGAGAAAGTTGCGATCCTACGTGAATATAAAGAAGGACAGTATGAGCAACTTTTAGATGCTGTTTATAAGCGTAGAGGTTGGACAAATGGTGGTATTCCAAAAATAGAACATCTAAAAGATATTGGAATGGATCTTCCTGAAGTTTTAGCGATTGTTGAGCCGTTACAATAATCGAAAATAATATTAATCGAGAGGGGTTAATAGCCCCTTTCTTAATTTATGAATAAGAAAGAATTTTTCTCAGCCCATGATCCCAAAATTGTTTCAAAATTACAGAATTCTATAATTGGAATTGCCGGTGCTGGTGGATTGGGTTCAAATATAGCAGTTTCACTCACAAGAGCCGGTATTGGAAAATTAATAATTTCTGATTTTGATAAAATCGAACCTTCCAATCTGAATAGACAACAATTCTTTATAGATCAAATCGGAACACCAAAAGTGATCGCACTGCTTGAGAATCTGAAAAAAATCAGCAGATTTACAGAATATCAAGTACATGAGATCAAACTGAATGAAGAAAACATTCCAATTATATATAAAGATGTTGATATTTTGATCGAAGCCTTTGATAAAGCAGAAATGAAGAAAACGCTGATTGAAACCTGGTTTATGAATTACCCCAATAAACCGCTTATTGCTGCTTCTGGATTATCAGGATGGGGGAAGAATGAAATTCTTCATACAAGAAAAATTGATAACCTCTACATTTGTGGAGATGAGGAAACAAATCTAATTGAAGGTATTTCCCCTATGGCTCCACGGGTGGGAATCGTTGCTAATATGCAGGCAAATCTTGTTTTGGAGTTATTACTTAATAATTATGAAAACAATAAGAGTTAACGAAAATTCCCTTAAATGGGAAGAGAATATGAATATAATTGTAATTCTAAAAAGAATGAATTACACATTCAGAATGCTTGTAATTAAAGTTGATGGAAAGCTAGTTAAGAAAAATGAGTATGCTTCTACCATTGTTCAACCTGGTGCTGATGTGAAAGTTATCCACCTGATTAGTGGCGGATAATCTAATTAATGAAGCCCCTTTTTACTACTTCACTTCCTTCACAGCAAGAATATTTTGACTTATTTGAAACAACTAACTGGAATCAAGATTACAAATTAACACCTGAAGAACTTATTCTGAGCATTCAAAACAGTTCATATTGCATTTCTGCTTATATTGATGACAAATTAGTTGGTTTTGGTAGAATACTTTCTGATGGAGTGGCTCATGCAGTTATCTTTGATGTAATTGTTATTCCTAAATTTCGGAAAAAAGGTATAGGCAGTATTATCATGAAGAAGCTTCTGGAGGAATGCAAAAGAAATAAAATTCGTGATGTTCAACTTTTTTGTGCAAGCGGCAAACTAAGATTCTATGAAAAATTTGGATTTATAGCACGATCCGAAAACAATCCCGGAATGGAAATCAGGAATTGATTTTTATGATGCAAAAAAAGCCCAACTTTTCATCAATATCTTATTAATAAACATATTTATTTTAATTATATAAAAAATTTAATTAATATTTATTTTTTATTTACAGAGAAATATATTAAATGTTTATTGGCTTTGAGGTTTTTAAATGAGAGTAATTTTATTATTCATATGCTGTTTTGTGCTGTTTTCATGTACTGAACATAAATTAGTTAAAGATTTTGAAAAACAAACTATTCCAAAATCAGCTGCAGGTCTTGAAGAATTCCGTATGGTTGATGATGACGAGAATAAAGTAATTACTCAAAAAAACGCAAATGCAAAACTTGTATATGCCGATAATTTGATAAAGCTTGGTGATTATGAATTAGCTATAAGAATATATTTAGAAGTTTATGAAGATATAAAATATAGAGATAATCAAAGAGATGACGCACTTTTTAAATTGGGAAAAACTTATGAAAGTGTTTTATATGAAGATGCCGATATTAATCAATCAATTTATTATTATCAGTTAATTATTACAGAATTTCCCTTATCAGATCGCAGATTAGAAGCATTTCAACGTAGTGAATTATTAAAACTGCAACTTGAAGAAAGAGAAATTTATAAAAATAATACAACCGAATAGAGGAGAATTAATGTTTAAAACTAACGAATATTTTGAAGGTAAGGTAAAATCAATTGCATTTAAAGATACAGAAAGTGACGCTACAATTGGAGTTATGGCAAAAGGAGATTATGAGTTTGGAACTTCAAAATTGGAAGTAATGACTGTTGTTAGTGGTAAACTCAATGTTAAACTACCAGATTGTGACTGTTGGAAAGAATATGGAAAATATGATTCTTTTATTATAAAAGCCAATAAAAAATTTCAAGTTAAAGTTGAAGGTGAAACAACATATATTTGCCGTTATTACAATGATTCAGATTGTGGTTGTGGATGTAATTGTAGTTAAAATATTACATGAAATATAGCCTGACCACTGCATTTGCAATAATATTAATACTTTTAAGTTTTTTAAATTTATTTTCTGAGGAAAAACCAGATCTAGAAATATTTGAAGGAAAACTTAAAAGTATGGGTGGAGAGTGGTTTATAATCTCAGATGGAGATTTTTTCCAGTTAAACTTAGCTCCCGATGCATTCCTAACAGAAAATAATATTACGTTTACTGCTAAACAACTTCTCAAAGCAGAAGGATTAATTGTTGATGAGGTGATCGATGTTTACCTTGTTCACATAAATAATGTAATAATTAAACTTAGAGATAATGCAGGAAATCCATTATGGCAAGAAGAGAAACAAATTGGGCACTATTTCATAATTCCTAATAAATGTATAGGTTGCCAGCTTTGCGTTAGCGTATGCCCTACCGAAGCTATCTCAATGATTCATGGCCGTGCCGTGATTGATGCTGATAAATGCATTGATTGCGGAATCTGTGAGAATGGCAATGGTGACTATAATGGTTGCCCTACAAACGCTATAAAGAAACTAGAATAATCCAATATTTTCTTATAATTAATTTGCCATACTAATTTGTGGAGGTAACTTTTTGGATTGTCCAATTTGCAAAAATGAACCAATGATCGTGTTGGAACTTAATGAGATCGAAATAGATTATTGTCTTAACTGCGAAGGCATATGGCTTGATACCGGAGAATTGGAATTACTTTTAGAAAGCAATGAAGAAACACAAAATTTATTAAATTCACTCACAACCAACATTCAAACAAAAGAAAAATCACATAAATGCCCAATTTGTAATAAAAAAATGAAAAAAGTCTCTTTTAGCAAAGATCAAGAAATCATCATAGATAAATGCATCTCGAATCATGGTATCTGGCTTGATAAGGATGAGTTGAGGGATATTCTTAATCTTGGAAGATCAGATAAAAATAATAAATTGTTAGAATTGTTAAATGATATGTTAGGAAAAGAATAAAAGGAGGAAGAATGTTTGTTTTATTAATAGCAATTGCCATTTTTGTGGTTATCGTTTTTAGTTTAGTAGGAATGTATAATAGTCTGATTCGATTACGAAATCAGGTTAAAAATGCATGGTCCCAAATTGACGTTCAGCTTAAAAGAAGACATGACCTGATTCCAAATCTTGTAGAAACAGCAAAGGGATATATGAAACATGAACAAGATACACTCAAAGGGATCACGGAAGCCCGAAGCAAGGCAATGGGTGCAGGTTCTGTAGGTGATAAAGCTAAAGCAGAAGGTGAACTGAATGGAGCAATGAGTAAATTCTTTTTAGTTGTAGAAAATTATCCTGATCTAAAAGCAAATACAAATTTCCTTGCTGTTCAAGAAGAGCTTACTTCCACAGAAAATAAGATTGCTTTTGCTCGTCAAAGCTATAATGATCAAGTGTTATTCTTCAATAACAAAATCCAAATGTTTCCATCAAATGTAATAGCTGGAATGTACAATTTTAAAGAAAATGAATTCTTCGAAATCGA
>JABIME010000032.1 GCA_018654125.1 Candidatus Cloacimonadota bacterium | reverse complement strand
TAAAGCAGAAGAAGAATTACAGGCTCAGGCGAAGTTCATCGATAACCTCATCGAAAGTTCTGCACTCAGTACTTGGATATCCGATAAAAATGGAACTGCGATAAGAGCAAATCCCGCCTGTTTAGAATTCTTCGGAGCTACTGCAGAGGAGGTTGTAGGAAAATATAATCTATTTAAAGATGAAGTACTTATAGAACAAGGATTAATCCCAAAACTGAAAAAAGTGTTTGAAGAAGGTAAAATTGTAGATGTGATAATAGATTATAACTTTGCCGATGTAGAGCATGTAGATGTAAAAAATGCAACACATAAAATAATAAAATCTGTATTTACACCAATAACAGATAAAAATAACAAAGTTATAAATGCAATTTGCCAAACAATGGATCTTACCGACATTAAGAAAACCGAAGAAGCACTACAAGAAAGTGAAGAACGCTTTAGAACTCTTGTAGAACAATCCACAGCAGCCATTGAAATCTATGATCCAAGTGGTAAACTTTTAATCGTTAATGATGCTTGGTCAAAATTCTGGAGTTTGAATAAAGAGACTGTCACAGATTTTAATATTTTAGTCGATCCTGAATGCAAGAAAACCGGATTAACGGCAGCATTCAAAAAAGCGCAGCAAGGTAAGGCTGAGATGTTGACGGATATATTGTATAATTCGGAAGGAAGTGGTTTGATCGGAGGTCGCAAGCGGTGGATCAGTTCCAGAATGTATCCGATAAAAGACAATGAAGGAGAAATTCAAAATATAATATTGACCTATGTTGATATCACCGAGCGTAAACAAGCGGAAAACGCACTCAGAGAAAGCGAAATGAAATTCAGGAACCTATTCGATAGTATGAGTATAGGATGTGGAATCTGGAAAAAGCAAAACAATAATTTTATATTGGCCAATTACAATAAAGCTGGTGAAAAAATGGATACTTTGAGCAAAGATGAAATGTTGGGAAAAAATATTTTTGAGCTCTTTCCGGATGCGACAGATAAATTTGATATAGACAAGATTTTTAATGAAGTACTAGAAACAGGTAAATCAGAATTTCTTGGAGCAACTTCTTATGAGGTGAATAATATATTGGTTTGGAGAGAGAATTACATATATAAACTTTCCGATGATGAAATCGTTACGATCTTTAATGATATTACACAGTATAAAGAAGCAGAAAAAGCCTTGAAAGAAAGTGAAGAGCAATATAGATCAATTACCGAAACCATCCCTGGAGCTGCTTATAAGTGCGATAAAGATTGGACGTTTAATTTTGTGAGTCAAGGGTTTAAAGAGCTAACGGGTTATCCTGCTTCTGAAATTATTAATAATAAGGTTAGATCGTTTGTCAGCCTAATGTTTGAAGATGATATTGAACGTATAAATCTATCATTAGATAAGGCAATTAAAAGAAATGATCCGTTTTACTTTAGTGAATATAAGCTAAAAACCAATAGTAGCAAAATAGTCTGGGTTCATGATAGTGTAAGAATTATTTATGATAAGAAAGGCAATGCAACTTCTTTTAATGGAGTTATTATAGACATTACAGAGCAGAAGAATGCAGAGGAAGCATTAAAAGAAAGTGAAACCAGATTTAAAGCACTGCATAATGCTTCCTTTGGTGGAATTACAATTCATGATAAGGGGTTGATCTTAGAGTGCAATAAAGGTCTTTCGGAAATTACCGGTTACAAAAGAGAAGCCCTAATTGGAATGGATGGCCTGCTGCTGATTGAAGAAGGATCACGTGAAAAAGTCATGGAAAATATTTTAGCAGGATATGAAGAGCCTTATGAAGCAATTGGTGTTCGTAAGAATGGTGAAATATATCCTCTAAGATTAGAAGCAAGAAAGATTCCTTACAAAGGAAAAGATGTTCGAGTTGTAGAATTTAGAGATATAACGGAATCTAAGAAAATAGAGGATAATATTAATCAGAGGATGACTGAACTAGAGATCTTTAATGATGCTGCAGTAGATAGAGAATTGATGATAAATGATCATCGTAAAGAGATCAATGAGTTACTTAAGGAATTGGGAAAAGATAAGAAATATGAGATTGTAACTTGATGCAATAGATCTTTATTGATGAAAGTAGATATTAACTTAAAACTATGATTGTTAATAAAGTAAAGTCTAACACAAGCTTGAGGAAGGGATAAGAAGGAGAAAGAAAATGATGAAGCATAATAAATTACTATTTATATTAGTTTTGATAATTATATTCAATCACATTTTTGCCCAAGATGTTATTCGATCTGCTTCAGAATATGATTACCCCCCACTGGCTCTTGTTAAAGATGGGCAAGCAGATGGATTCTCGGTAGAGCTTTTACGTGCAGCTCTCGATGCAGTTGAGAGGGATGTTTCTTTTTATGTTGGCCCCTGGTCAGAGATCAAAACAGATCTGGCAGAAGGAAAGATCGATGTACTTCCATTAGTTGGTAGAACACCGGAAAGAGAACCGCTTTACGATTTTACAGTTCCATATTTAACACTTTACGGAGCTATCTTTGTTAAGGAAGGCAATACCAGTATCAGATCAGTGGAAGATCTAAAAAGTAAAACTATCGTAGTAATGAAAGGAGATAATGCTGAAGAGTACATCAGGCGTGAACAACTTTCAAAACATATTATCACAACCACAACTTT
>JABIME010000289.1 GCA_018654125.1 Candidatus Cloacimonadota bacterium | reverse complement strand
CGGCATTTACGAAAATACTTTTAGCTTCTAACACAACTTTTCTAATTTCGGGAACTTCGAAAGATGATTCATCAACATCCAGAATATAATTTAATTTCGTTCCGGGCTTCAGTTCTCTAACATCATGAATTCTATATTTACCTTCAATTTTCCCTTCAAGCGTATCTGATTCCACAATAAAGGGTGGTTCAATAAGCTTACCAGGATATTTCTTTGAAAGCTCAAAAAACTCTTTTGCTATTTTAATCTCATTCTCTGCAATTCCTTTTATCTGTAAATTATGTTTCACACTTAGATATGCATTGTAAATTACACCACCCAACATTAGGTAATCTACTTTTTCTAAAAGTGAATTAAGTGAACCTATTTTTGTATCAAACTTTGAGCCTGCAATTATCGCCATCATTGGATGATTTGGATTGTATATCTGGTCTAGGTTCTCTATCTCATGCTGCATTAAAAAACCTGCATAAGAAGGTAAATGTTCTGTAACACGTACTGTAGAAGTGTGCGGTTGCCAAGATCCGAAAGCATCATTAACAAAAACATCTGCAAGCCCGGCTAATTGCTCTCCAAGTTTTTCAGCATCTATCCCATGAGCTTCTTCACCTTTAAACCAGCGAATATTTGGCAAATAAATGCCATCTATCTCACCTTTACGCAATCTTTTTATTAGAAGGTTTACAGCTGTATCAATTCCAATAAAACCACCATTTACCTTATCTTCTTTAAAATCTGGAACAATGAAGTTTGTATATAATTTGTTAGAAAGATAATCTACTATCGGCTTTACATCAAATTTAGAGTCCATGTCAATGCTACCTGTTTTTTTATCCTTTGGTCTGCCTACATGAGACATAAGGATCAGTTTACCACCTTTAGACAAAATGTTGAATAAAGTTCCAAAAGTTACATCTATACGGAATGGATCTTTTATCATATGCTCTTTCGCTACATTGTGATCTACACGAACTAAAACCAGCTTTCCCTTAAGGTCTGCATCTTGAATTCTGGGAATCTCAATCATTAATCCTCCAATATATATTTTATTTAATTTGCATTATCAATTAGTGCTTTTACCTGTGCCATGCCATTTGGAGAGCCTTTTTCAATAGCCTTCAATACTGCTCCTCCACCCGTAAAAATATAATATTTTGGATGGTCTAGTGCTACAATATATAACCCTGGCAATAATCGTTTTAGTTCTTGCATTGTATCACCACCACCATAAAGTTTTGTTGCATCTCTGTTTGTATCTATCAGTTCATCTAAGGCTATTGTCCCTTCATTAAAATAAGGAGTTAAACCCATAACAGCATTTACTAAAATAGTCTGCGAGATCTGGAATATATTTTTAACTTCCGGAAAATCAAAAGAACTTTTATCAATATCCAGAATATAATTTAAACTTGTTCCGACTTTGATTTCATGAATATTATGCGAACGATATTTCCCCTCAGTTTTCCCTTCCAGAATATCTGATTCAACAATTACAGGAAGTTCTACAAGTTTGCCGGGAAAACCTTTTGCATATTCAACAAACTCTTTTGCCAATGCTAAGTCAGTATCAGAAATCCCTTTTATATTAAAACCATATTTAGCACAAAGATAAGCGTTGTAGACAACGCCACCCAACACTAAGTAATCAGCAACTTCTAATAATTTATACAAAGGTTGTATCTTTGTATTAAATTTAGATCCTGCTACTACAGCTAAAAACGGTTTCTTTGGCTTATAAATACGTTGTAGATTTTCAATTTCTTTTTGCATTAAAAAACCGGCATAAGAAGGTAAATATTTTGTTACTCCAACTGTGGAAGCATGAGGTTGCCAAGAGCCAAAAGCATCATTGATGAAAATATCTGCCAGTCCTGCAAGTTGATGTGCAAATTGATCTGCTAGTTCACCACCAGATTCTTCACCTCTAAACCAGCGTGTATTAGGAAGGTAGACCCCTTCAATCTTGTCTTCTTTTAGCTCTCTTATCATATGGTTAACTGAGGTTTCCAATCCAAGATACCCTTGTGGTGGATATTCAATAAATTCAGGAATTTTTAAATTTATATGAAGTTTACTTTCTATATAATCAACTATTGGTTTTACAGATGAATTTTCAGAGATCTCAATTTCACCGGTTTGTTTATTTCTAGGTCTACCAATATGAGTCATCAGGATTAGTTTCCCACCCTTAGCGCTGATATAATAAAGTGTCCCAAGAGTTGCATCTATTCTGTATGGATCATGTATTAATCCCTTCTTAACTACATTATGATCTACGCGTACAAGAACAACTTTGCCTTTCAGATCAGCATTTTGTATTAAAGGAAACTCCATCATAAAACACCTCCGATTTGCTACTAATGAATACGAAGTGGATTATTCAAATACTTGTTTTTTTTTTGCAACTTATTTCTTAAAATAATTATGAAAAAAAGCAGTCTTCATTAATGAAGACTGCCGTAAAGATGGAAAAACAACTTTATATTATTTCAATAAAATAATTTTCTTAACGCTTGTATAGTCGCTATTCCCAGTATTAGCTCCAAAATTAGAAAAATATAT
>JABIME010000288.1 GCA_018654125.1 Candidatus Cloacimonadota bacterium | reverse complement strand
TTAAATGCTAAAATATTATAAATATCGTTTGAGTCTACAATATAATCTCCAGAAGTAACTTGCTTTACTTTAGAAGAAAGTAGGCCAAAAGTAAAATCGTTGGTTCTACCAGTAAACTTTACTGCATAATCAGGTTGAACGATCTGTCTTGAATAAAATGATGTAGAACTTACACCGAGCGCATTCAAATCTCTAATAAAGAAATATCTATTTTCTGCATAAAAAGAGGCATATTTAGAATTAAAATTATTTGTTTCATCATCAATTGGAACATCCGAAAAATCTGGGTTATAAGTAAATTTTAGTTTTGAAGATGAAGTTGGTTTAATAGAGAGATCAAGCCCAAAACTTTCAAGATCAAATTTTGTATCGTTCTCAATTAAATCAGATTTTACAATTGTAAATGGTCGCAGATAAAAGTTTCTATTGTTGTGAATTTCTTTTTTTATAGTTATATCAATTGCATTCCTAAAATACTCTTTTCCCATCTGAGTTGTAAGAAATGGTGCCATATAATATTTGTCGTCTTTTTTTAAATATCTAGTAAGTATTATTTTCCAATTATACGGAGGCTTCCCATTAAAACGCAGATCTTTAAGTGGAATCTTCATGATTACGTTCCATTTTGAGTTAAGTTTTGTTGATGAATACTCGTATGTGCTGTTCCACTCATAATCTAGCGTATGTAGGGTTGATCGGATAAAATCTGATCTATTCTCTAAGGGGAAAGCTCCAAATCCGTATGCATAGCAATTCATTTGATCTGTAATTATTTGTACACTAAGCTGATCTGCTTGAGCAGAAACGTCACTCGGTGAATATTTTCCTATCATGAAATTCTCGTCTGTTTCTGCTTCCCAAGAAAAATATAAATTATTATTATCATGCCAGGTCCAACAGCTTGTTTCAAGAGGAACACGTGATGAATCAGGAGGTACCGTGCATGAAAAATTACTGATTTTATTCTGATCTGAATAAAATGGTTTATTGGAATATGGAACATCTAATGCAAAACTTAATGAACTAAATAATATAATAATTGTTATAAATATAATAATACAATGTTTCAATAAAATATCCTTAGCTATTTTGAAAACTTAAAACCATTATCGAAAATTGCAATACAAGCATCAACCGCCTTGCCATCATAGTGCTTTCCTTTGTTAGTTATGATTTCATCTATGGCTCTTTCAATTCCTAACGCAGGTCTATATGGTCTGTGAGATGTCATTGCTTCTACAGTATCGGCAACAGATATTATTCTTGCTTCAAGAAGAATGTCATTTTCTGTTAATCCATTTGGATAACCACTTCCATCAATCTTTTCGTGGTGCTGGTGTACAATGTCTGAAATTGGCCATGGGAAATTGATCTTATTAAGAAGGTCATATCCCGTTTGACTGTGTCCCTTAACAACTTCAAATTCTGTTTTTCCAATTTTACCGGGCTTAGATAGTATGTCAGATGGAACTGAGATCTTACCGATATCGTGAATCATTGCAGCAAATTTAACACCCTGTAATTGTTCATCTGTGACTCCCATCTCTTCACCAATAGCAACTGCAAGTTCACAAACCTTTTTCTGATGACCAGCTGTATAAGGGTCTCTGATTTCAGATGTGTATGACATTGCTTGAATAATATCCTCAGTTGCTTTTTGCAGCATTGCAAAACTGCGTTTTAACTTTTCCTCGGCTAAAATGCTTTCCGTATTGTCATTTAAAAGTAGTACAGCACCTGAATAGATGTTTTCTTCAAAGATCGGAACGCCTTTAATCTTAACAATTGCTTTATTTGATGATTTAGAAAATGCCTCTTCACCTTCGATCTCGTTACCCTTTTTTAATTGATTAAAAAGGCTAGCCCAACCAGCTCTATTAAATTGAGGGATCCTTGAGATTAATTGACCATGTGGATTAGTCACTCCATTTTCAGAAGATAACAGTAAGGAACTCTCTTGATTTACAAATTCAATTTCGTGTTTCCGATTCAATTTAATAATGCCGGCAGGAGAGTTTTCTAGAACTTCTTTATTCAATTCATACAGGTTTCGGAATTTTTTCTCTGATCGTTGCAACTCTTCAGTTTTCTCTGCAACCATATATTGTAGGGTTTCATTAAAATTTTTCAACTTACCTTCTGATCTTTTTAGAAGGATATCATTCAACTTTAATCGTATGATCAAGTAAACACCAATTAATACAAAAAGAGCTAGCGTAACAGAAGAGATTAAAACAAATGCTTGGATTTGATTTTCCATATAAAAAATACACTCCCTACCCAATAGATTAGACTAATTAATGTAGCATATTGCCCAAAGAACCAATAATGACGGAAATTTAAAGAAACCGTGTTAGTCGCTAAAATATGTAATCCAAAATAAAGAGCAAATCCTGTATAAATAAAGAATGACTCAATGTTATCTACAAAAGAACCAATGGATAATATGTTTCTTAAAATAACAACTGTACCGCATAGCAATAAAATAATATTATAAAAATCGGTTGTATTTATTGGATTATAGGTTCTTTTTAAATGAGAAAGAACAGCTGCTAATATTACTGGTGTAGACAATATTAATAGGATAACAACCAACATTTTATTCTGATTTTTTTCTAAAATTAATGATAACAATAATGCTTTTAGGATAATATAGAATTCATATATTGTTGCTACAACCCAGAAGAAGAGGTAAACATATCTTGCTAGTTGTGGATTGCCTGAAGAGAAAATAGCAAAAATATTCCAGATAATAAAAATTAATAGAAAACCCATGAAGAGCTTAATGTTAATACTTGTTAACTTAGATTTAGTTATATTCTTGTATAAAAGAAGCCAACAAATAAATACAATTGGTCGTAATATTGCCGCTCCATATTGCTGTATAAAAACTATCATTATTTATTTTTTACTAATTTTCCTTACTAAGTTGTACTTGGAGTTTTGTCTTCTTCTTCATCCCAAGCAGGAGGTCTGATGTCACCTTGAGCACTTGCAGTTACTGGAGTTTTGTCTTCTTCTTCATCCCAAGCAGGAGGTCTGATGTCACCTTGAGCACTTGCAGTTACTGGAGTTTTGTCTTCTTCTTCATCCCAAGCAGGAGGTCTGATGTCACCTTGAG
>JABIME010000287.1 GCA_018654125.1 Candidatus Cloacimonadota bacterium | reverse complement strand
ATCCCAATCCTCTAGTTCAATTGGGATCTCATCAATTACAATTGAGTCACCACTAAACGTTTTTATTGAAAAACCTATTTTGCTAAAAACTTCAATATTTTCTGAAATCAATTCTGGTATCGTATTACTGAGATGTGGAGGCAGATCTACTACTATCGGAAACAGTAATTTCTGGGTTTGAGCAGGAGCTCCATGAATCCTGTGCAAGATCTTCTCATAAATTATACGCTCGTGTGCAGCATGCTGATCTATGATCATGAGTCCCTCTTCCACCTGTACAAAAATATAACTTTGGTGCAATTGCCAAGGGTTAATAAAATCTTCTTCAGGTCTTAAGAACATATCAATTTTATTTTCAGTGAAATTCTTTTCAATCTCTATATCATCAACACTCTTCTTTCTGAACAAGTCAGGTTGATAGATCTCTTTTAATTCCTTTTTAACCTGATTAAAACGTTTCTTTTCCATCTTATTAGAAAATATCTTAGATTCTACATTTGTTGTTTTAGCAGTTTGATATGTAGAGCTCATGATATTTTTTATCTGCTTAAATTTATCATCTTCATATTTCAATAATAATTTCTCAACTGCTAATTTAACAAAAGTATGAACTTTTCCAGGATCCCTGAAACGAATTTCAAGTTTAGCAGGATGAACATTAAAATCTACTTGCTGAGGATTAACCTTAAGGAACAAAATGTATGGTGGTGTTTTACCTTGCTGAAAGATGCGAAGTTTCTTAATAAAAGGGCCATATGCCGATTTTAAGCTGTGTAAAATGATTTTATCGCGAATATACCTTCCATTAACAAAAAGATACCTGTAATCAGCAAAACCTTCTTTTTCCTCATTCAATCCACTTATATAACCTGTAAGTTCAATTTCATTTCCTTTTTCAGAAACTTCTATAAGATCACGCTTAAGAAAATCACTACCAAAAACAGTAGCCATTCTTGCTTTTGATTCTGCGACTGCAGGATAATTAAGCTTCTCTTTATTATCAGCTAAAAAGCGAAAATGAATTTGCGGATATAATATTGATTGATAATGTAAATAATTAAGAATATGCTTAAACTCAACTGGATCTGATTTTAAGAATTTCCTACGAGCAGGAACATTGCTGAATAAATTCCTAACCGTAATGGTTGTACCAGTATTTGCAGATGTTTTAGAAAAATCTGTCAGCTTCCCACCTCTAAATTCCACTCTAGAAGCTGTATCGCTCTGGTCATCTTTGGTTATAAGAATTAACTGACTCACCGATGCAATACTTGGAAGAGCTTCGCCTCTGAAACCGAGAGTTGATATATTAAAAATGTCTGTTACAGTTTGTATCTTGCTGGTCGCATGACGTTCAAAAGCTTGCAAAGCGTCATCTTCACTCATTCCTCTTCCGTTATCAATAACGCGAATAAGTTTTTTGCCACCGTTTTCTATATGTACTGTTATTTGTGATGAATTTGCATCTATTGAGTTCTCAACAAGTTCCTTAACAACAGAAACAGGCCTTTCTATAACTTCTCCAGCTGCTATTCTATTTGCAACTTCTTCTGGTAATAATTTTATTCTTCCCATTTTATTCTTTCATAAATTTATTTTTTAGCCATTCAGTATTATCCTGATCGCT
Source organism: Candidatus Cloacimonadota bacterium (assembly GCA_018654125.1). The sequence goes on along the minus strand of JABIME010000287.1, from coordinate 1,825 downwards.
CATATCAAAACAATCCATCTCTTTTATAAACGGCTTAATGTCTAAAAGTGGTGTTCCGTCAATGATGTCAATATTAGAAATGTTTAATATGTTTTTATCGATGCTATCCAATCTAACGATCGACATCCCAATCTGATTTGGCCTGCGCGGAGATCGTGTTGCAAAAACGCCTCTAATCTGCTTTTCTTTGTATGGAACGACCCGCAGATCGAAGCATTTAGAAAGATGAAAATTGAAAATCAACATGATATGCGAATAATTCTCCAGATCTTTTAATCCATCAATATATTCAGGAAATATCTCAATTTCTGCTGTAATCCCTCTACCTTGTATTGGCTGTTTGGGTATATCTTTAGTATCTTTGTATGGTGAGTGTATAGTTCCAATTGGTTTGAATGTGATTTTGTCATCGTTAAATTTTGTATTCATCTTCACTCTAACTTGTTAGATTAAAATAATTAAACTATCATAACTTAGTAAACGGATTGAATAATGGAAATGTTTCATTTATTAATCATTTAGGAATCGGAATATTTAACTCATTTTTAGCAACAAGAAAACTGCCTTTTTTTTCATGATCACAATATTCCTTGATACGCTTTTTTAAAATTTCTTCTGAGATAATATCCAATGAATATAAAACTGCATTACCTAGATATGTCCAATAATAGGAATATGACTTCTCATCTATTAGGTTCACACTGAACCTTAACAATCCTGATTTAACCATTTCACAAAAAGCTTCATATTTTACTAAATCCATTTCTAGAGGGAAAAAATGACTTGAATCTTTTCCGTTAGATAGATGCTTATCTCCGTGCTTTACCATTAATTCATATTCTTTAGGTGTTATTTGCCTGATTATTCTTTTTATAGTTGCATCATTTTCAAAATTAAGACATTTCATTTGATTCTGAATTTTTTGTACAAGATCTGGAATACTTTTTTCTAAATTATTCATATCATAAGTTGTATAAATTAAATGCTGTAAATCAAATGGTGATTTGAAATTCTCAAACTTATGATTAATTTTATCAACTTTCTGTTCAGAAAAACTATGTTCTGGTGCTAAAAGAATCTGCCTTTCCAAGGATTGTGTACTATGTGCTATTCCTAGTTCGTAGTATACATTATGATTCCCTCCTTCTAAAACTCCGATTACTAATCGTGCGGAAAATAATTTTTCTAGAATTATACTCCATCCAACTTTTGTAGTGATATCTTCATCCGCTTTCCAAGGAACAAAATCATCAGAATACTTTGTAACAGCTGGTTCTATTAATTCAGTGAATATTTTTTTATTATCAGAGTTAAAAGGCATAGCTACAAAAAAGTGTTTACTTCCTAACCAAAATTTATCAGATTTAAAATCAAAGGGATACATAATTCCTCCTCAACATTTGATAGCGATAAATTTCATATATAAATTTGATGAGTCAATTAAATTATCATTTCTTATATTAAAATAAAATAAAAAAGCCTACCAAGAAATTTATTCCTGGCAGGCTTATATTATCTGCGTTGATCCGCTTTTATTCTCGATTCAAATTATTTATCTTCTGCCATCTTCACATATTTTTCATAACGTTCTTTTGCGTATGTATCAAATCCTTTACGGAAATCTTCAACTCTATCTGGGAATGTTCTTTCTAATGAGGTATAACGTCTTTCTCCTTCAAGGAAATCACTAACTGGTAGCGTTGGTTTTTTAGAATCTAATACAAATGGATTCTTCCCTTCTTTCTTAAGATCAGGATTGAATCTATAAAGAAGCCAGTAACCTGTATCAACAGCTTTTTTCTCTTCTAACATAGTTTGTGACATT
>JABIME010000031.1 GCA_018654125.1 Candidatus Cloacimonadota bacterium | reverse complement strand
TTTACTAGATGATCCAACTATTGTGCAAGATCTTCCTGTAAATATTGGCTTTCAGAACAAAAGCGTTTTACTGGTTGATGAAGTTGCAGATTCTGGTGGAACCTTTGTAAAAGCTAAAGAATATATTGAAGCACTTTCTCCAAAAAGTTTGCATACTGCCGTAATTCACCTTAAAGAAACTAGTAAATTTAAACCTGATTTCGTGGGTGAAAATGCTGGGAATAACTGGATAGTTTACCCATGGGATGTTAAGTAAAGATAATTTGAAATGAGGAATTAGAAATGAAAAATAATATTTTAAAAGTATCAGATATTATTGCACATATTCATAAGATTGCCAATCCATCTCTTGCTTATGATTGGGACAATGTTGGATTCCAACTTGGTGATGGAAACCAAAAAGTAAAAAAAATATTACTTACATTAGATGTTACAAATAACGCTATAAATAAAGCAATAAAGGAAAATGCAGATCTTATCATTTCACATCATCCTTTCATTTTGAAACCGATAAAAAAGATCACAAATCCAATCTATCTTAAATTGATCAAAAACAATATTTCTGTTTTTTGTGCTCATACAAATCTGGATGTTATAAAAAAAGGTGTTAATTCTGCTTTAGCAGAAAAACTTGAACTACAAAATGTTGAATTCCTTACAACGGAATCTGGAGCCTCAGTTTACCAAGTTGCTGTTTATGTTCCATCGGCAAGTATGGTAAAAGTAGCTGATGCTGTTTTTGCAACCGGTGCTGGGATTATTGGAAATTATAGTAATTGTATGAATGATTATGAAGTAAGTGGTCAATTTATGCCAAAGGATGGCAGCAATCCAATTTTAGGATCGAAGGATAAATTGGAAAAAATTGTTGAACGCAAACTAGAATTTTTTGTTGATTCTTTTAAATTGAATAAAGTTATTGAAGCAATGAGGAAAGCTCATCCCTACGAAACTCCAGCATATTCTGTAAATCTGCAATCTAAACCTAACGAAAATTATGGACTTGGAATGCTGGGTGAGCTACAGCAAGAAATGACTTTAGAAGAATTAGCCAAAGAGGTTAAGAAGAATTTAAATGCACCATTTGTAAAGTTGTGGAAAGCTGGAAAATCAGCTAATATTAAAGTTAAAAGAATTGCGATATGTGGTGGTAGCGGAACATCATTGATCTCTAAAGTATATGGAAAGGCAGATGTTTTTGTTTCGGCTGATTTTACCTATCACACAGTTCTTGAAAGTCGTATTCCGCTTATTGATGCAGGACATTTTTTTACAGAAAATCCGGTTCTTAATAATTTACGTGAGATGCTTTCGGAATTTGATCTGGACATAATTGAATTAAAACCTAATGAACATGAGATAAAAGATCAAATTATTATTTGATGAAAAGAAAAAAATCATTGCGATTAGAAAATTATAGCTATTCTAATTTAGGTGCTTATTATATTACAATTTGTTCTTATAAAAGAATTAATATATTTGGTGAAATAAATAAAGGATTAATGCATCTAAATGACCTTGGAAAAATTATTCAAGATTGCTGGCTTCAAATTCCAGAGAATTACAAAGATGTGAAATTAGATGATTTCATTATAATGCCAAATCATATCCACGGCATAATCTGGATCGTAGGGGCGATTCACGAATCGCCCAAAGAGAAACGAAAGATTTATGAATCAATCGAAAGCAAACCAACGATTCACGAATCATCTAAAGAAAATTTAATAACACAACAAAGTAACAGGGTAATTCGTGAATTACCCCTACGAATTGAAAGAAGGAAAATGTTAATTTCAAAAGTTATTGGGAAGTTCAAAATGAATTCATCAAAATCTATAAATATATTTAATGATAAACAAGGTTCGCATGTGTGGCAGCGTGGATATTATGATCATATTATTAGAAATGAAACTGACCTTAATAACACAAAAATGTATATTCAAAATAACCCATTGAATTGGGAAACAGATGAATATATTTGTTGAGAATAACTAAATGGATCTTGCTCCCTGGCTTCTGGATTTCATAAATAATTACGGTGTTTTAGCACTTTTTTTCACATCATTTATTGCAGCTACAATTGTACCAGCAAGTTCATCTGCTATTCTACTTGCAGCACTAGCTGCAGGAGCTCAACCGATACCAGCTTTAATTTCTTGCTCGCTTGGAAACAGTTTGGGTTGTGCTGCAAATTATTGGATCGGAAGACTTATTGGAAGACCACTAATTCCAAAAATGAGAAAAAGTAAGAATGGCAGAAAAGCAATAAGATACGTCCGTAAATATGGAACTTACAGTTTGTATCTTGCCTGGGCACCTTTTGTAGGAGATCCCATTACGATCGCTGCTGGAGTTTTTCGTATAAATTTCCTTAAATTCTCGATTATTGTTTATTCGTTCAGGATAGTAGGTTATATTATTGTAGCTGCTTTCTTTGTGTAGAAAATCAATTATTTAATTGTTCTAAAAATCTATTTACTGCTCGATAATTATTGAAGATGATTACTCTTTTTTCACTCTTTAATGAATCTAATAAATTCAAATATCTTGGTCTTACACTTTTATTATAATTCCAAATCCATTTATAAAAAAGAAGATCAAATTTTTCGTTACAGCCTTTTGTAATGTCATCTCTTTCAACCTTAAAATACTTTCCTTTGATCACTCTTTTTGTAGCATTCCATAAACAAATAAATCTCGGGATATCGAAGAATATGATCGTATCAGCACGTTCAATTCTTAGTTCTAGAGTACTGTTAAAATTACCCTCAATAATCCAATTATCTTTCTGAATTATCTCTTTTACAATTTCTCTCCATTCAAGTTTTGGAGTTTGTTCCCAATTCTGTTTCCAAAATAAGTTATCTAAATGTATCAATTCAAGATTAAGATGTTTATTTAGTTTTTTTGAGAAAGTTGATTTCCCTGAACCGCCATTCCCAATAATGATTACTCGCTTCATTTTATATTACTAAAAGTCACTCTTTTGTTCGTTTCTAAAATTATCCCTTCAATCCACTCGAAGCGAAACTGGCAATGATCTGCTTCTGAGCGAATAGGAATAAAATAACCAATGGCAATATACTAAATGTAGAAGCTGCCATCAATAGTGATGTTTGAGCAGATGCTTCTTGAGAGAAATAGCTAAGACCAACCTGAAGTACTCTAATTGCAGGACTATCCGTCATGATAAGTGGCCACATGAAGCTGTTCCAGCTTCCTATAAAGCCAAATATAGCTGAAGTAACAATTACAGATTTAGAAAGCGGAAGAACCAGCGTGCATAAAGTGCGGAAGCGTCCGCAACCATCAATTCTTGCTGCATCAAACAACTCGGATGGAATAGTTTTAAATTGCTGACGGAGCAAAAAAATCGTGAAGATGTTTGCGATCCATGGAATTATGAGAGCATTGTAGGTATCTATCCAACCAAGATGATTTAATAACACATAAGATGGAATTAAGTAAACCGGTTGAGGAACCATCATCATGCTTATAAAAAGATAAAATATGAAGTCTCTGCCTTTAAATTTCATTGTAGCAAAAGCATAAGCAGCTAAAGCCCCAGTTACCAATACACCAAACACAACGGAAAACGATACGAAAAGTGTGTTGATAAAATATCTTTTAAATGGTACTTTGGTAAAAGCTTCTTTATAATTCTCAAAATGTAATTTTACTTCAGTCTTCTCTTCAATATCAGATGAAAGAACCTTTTCGTAAGATCGAATCCTGTTCATATTCTCATCGAAAATATGAATGTAGGTGCTATCTCCATCCACCTTTACCTGTGTTATTCTGTAAATATTTCCATCCTCTTCATAAGTTGAATAATGCTCAATGGGCAAAAACCCAACATTGCCTTTATTCACTTCCAATTGAGATTTTACAGAAGTTGTTAACATCCAGATAAATGGAATAACCATTAACAATCCACAAACACTTAAAATTATGTATGATACTGATTTCTTCATTTAATTACCTTTAATAGTGAACTTTCTTTTCCAGCTTTTTTTGGAAAAGCGTGAGCGTGAGAATTATTCCAAATAGCACAAGAGCGATTGCACTTGCATAACTAAGGTTATTACTTTCGCCAAATCCTTTATCAAATAGGAAGTAAACGATCACTTTGGTTGTTCCAAGAGGACCTCCAACTGGTGGACCTGTCATCAGATATATTTGTGAGAAAACCTGAAATGTAACAATTGTGGTCATCATGAGAACATAAAATGTGGTTGGAGAGATCATGTGCCATGTGATCTTGAAAAACTGTTTTATCTTTCCTGCACCATCAATATCAGCAGCTTCATAATATACTTTTGGAATGTTCTGCAGTCCGGCTAAGTAGATAATAGTATTATAGCCGAGTCCTTTCCAAATAGTTACAATAATAATGCAGAATAAAGCTAGCGAAGGACCACCAAGCAGTAGATACAAAGTATTATAGTTTATCCCAATTCCACCAGAAAGTGATTGAATAATCCCACTGAAATTAACTCCTAAACTACTTAAGAAAAGGTCATTGATCCCTCTACTTTCTGCTAGCCATCCCATTGGATCAAGTCCAATTCCAGTTAGGAAAAAATTCGCAAGCCCAGTCTGTTGATTAAATATGATCTTCCAAACAATAGAAATTGCAACCATTGATGTAACTGTGGGGATGAAGTATATTGAGCGGAAGAGGCTCTTCAGTTTTTCTATCCCATTTAAGAAATTTGCAAAAATTAGTGAAAGAACCAAACTTATTGGAACAACAAATATCACTAAATAAAAAGTATTCAACATCGATTGCCAGAATTCACCATCATGAAACATCATTATGTAATTCTCAAAACCGATAAATTTCCCGGGTCCTGTTATTGTCCAATCATAAAAGCTTACAATGAACGATAAAACAATTGGTATCAAACGGAAAACAATTACAATAATTGCAGCCGGTAAAATATATAAATATGGGCCAAAATCAAATTTCTTTTTCATTATATTTCCTATTTATTTCTATTCGATATTTTAATTAAGTTCATCAGTGTCAATCGAATTTTGAATCCTTGTAATCAATATAATAAAAGTAATTTAAACATAACAAGATAGTTGACACGAAATTTAGATAACTCAATTAATGAAAACAGAAAAAAATAGCTTAGAGGAGTTATCATGAAATTATTTAAAATGTTCACAATTTTTATTACTTTAGCATCAATACAACTTTCAGCAGAAGTTGTTCACTACTCTCAACTACCGGAAGAAATCCAAAGAACGGTTGTTCCTGATATGGAAGGCAAAGTATTAATAAATGATCT
>JABIME010000286.1 GCA_018654125.1 Candidatus Cloacimonadota bacterium | reverse complement strand
ATCTAGTCCATCTGCATTAAATGTGCTGTTAGTAACAGTAATCAGATCTAAAGAACTTGAAGTAAGTTCTGCAACAATCTCTTCTGAAGTTGCATTTCCACTATTCATAATTGGAATTGAAAGAGTTGCGGTTTCACCAGGATCAAGAACACCATCTCCACCTGAATCGGCTATTGTCATAAACCCTGCTTCAAACAATGGCGCATTGAAGGTGATGTTAAAGTTTGATGTCCATGTATCTTCATTTCCAACCATTTCTAATGTGAAAATAATATTTGTTTGATCAGGAATACTATTTGCAACTTCAAAAATAAAAGCATCAGTAAGTGAAACGATCTCTCCATCTTCAATAAGAGCAACTGCCTCATCTGAATCTGTAATAGTTATATAACTATTTGCTGTGCTTAGAGTGATGTCAACACCGGTTGCATCATCTGTTCCAACATTTTCAAGTTCAACATCTATAGTAATAGTTTCATTGAATTCTGGGATGTTGTTATTATTATCGAATGTTTCAAAGGAATTTAACAATACATATGGTCCGCCAGGAGGAATTACTGCAACAGCATCATCATAAATTGTTTCAGTGTTAAAACCTGTAACTACCATTGTGCAAGTTCCAGCATCAAGGCCATGAACAATAGTTACATCACCATTAATATCTGTAACTCCAGAAAATGATTCACCATCTTGAGAAAATGTTACAATAGCATTTTCTACAGGAGATCCGCCAGCTGTGATATTTGTAGAAAAATCTACACCCATTAAAACAGCAGTATTGGAAAGTGAAAGTAGTTCTGGTGTATCTGTTCTCACTTGAAGTGAAGCATCACCAAATATTGTCCAGTGCTGCATTTCATCCAGACCACCACCGTAATCTTCTGTAACCATTAAAATAGATCCATTTAAACAAACAGCGCCAAATGTAGTTTTTTGAACATCTGTTGTTATTCCGTTTTGTCCAGGATGAGCGGCATAATCATATCCACCTACAAGAAGATCATTAATGTAATCTTGACCTTTCATTGGTGGAGCCCAACTCATATTAATTGTAGATGCGATCATTGCAACCGCACCACCACCAGATTTTTTTAACCATGCTTCAGCAAAACATTCATTTGTTTGGAAATTTCCATTCACACAAGCAACCGAAATAATAAAAGGAAGTTTATCTCCGTTTGAAAGATTATTAACTGCAGAATTATTAAAACCGGATGTTACCCAACTTGTTGTTGAACCATGACCACAATAATTTATAACTGTAAGTCCATCATTTACAGGACCAGAAACCAAAGCCATAGATGGGTTCCCATAAGCTTCTGCTACATCTGAATATGTAAATGGAAGAAGTTTGTTCTCTTTGATTACATCTATATGCTGTGTGTCTGTTTCACCATCATCACCTATTCCTGCACCCTCACTTGAACCAATACCCAGTCCTTTTCCATACCAATCTCCACCAAGTTCAGGTGTCCTTTCATAACCAATAGTTTTATCTACTTGTATGGTAACATGTCCAGCGTTAGATGCGGAGAATCTTCCAACAATAAGATCTGGATATACATCACCACCGGCAACACAACCCAGTGTTGGATCAGTTGCTGTTCCACCTATTGTTGTACCGGAAATATCTGCCCAGTCACCAACAAGTTGTACATAAAGAATATCATTATGGCTTGAATATTGAGAGCTAACAAGAGATGTAACATTTGTTCCTGTTGATACTTCTTCAACATAAACAGTGAATCCCTTTTCTCGTTTCCAGTCTATATAAGGTCCAATTGCAGCAGCATCTCTAGGTGTATGAATAACCAGAATAGAACCAAATTCTTCTAATTCATTATCGAATCTTGTTTCCGAAAAGTTTATAAAAACAGTTTTATAAAGTGAATTCATTGCTCTGGTTATGCTTTGAGGTGCACTATTAATTGGATTTATAGGAGTTGAACCGTTATCAGTAAGTGTTACTATAACATTCTCATATACTCGCAAAACGTTTTGTTGTGCATTATATTGGAAAGGATATACATACACTAGACTACCTCTAACCTCACGAATAATAAAAGGCTCCATTGCTTCTGCAATATTGCCAGGATAAAATTCATCTGTTATAGATTCATCTGCAATCTCATAAGGTATTGAAGATGGATCTTGATTACGATAGATAGTTCCGCGAGATGGTAATAGCGGATGATCTAGTTGATACTCAATATAATTATTTGCAACAATATCAGTAGTAACGTTCTTTGTGTTTGAAAGCTGAATGGTTGCATGAATAAATGGAAGTTCTGCAAATCCATTTTTCTTTGTTGTTACATTGTTTTCAAAATTGATTGTAGAATAGGTAACACCATTTTTCACTGTTTGCCCTATTTCATAATTTCCAAGATCAAAATCTAATTTGATCTGATCACTCATTGGTTGTGAATAGCTAACATCATATCCGTTTGCAGCGAATAATGATGTGCTGCTAACAACCAATATAAACAATATAGTAACTATTAATTTACTATTTTTCATAATATCCTCCACGGTTTATTTTAATAAGATTACTTTTTTAACGCTTGTGTATCTGCCACTATTATTATTGTCATCAGAATCGAACTTAGAAAAGTAAACTCCACTAGAAACACTTTTCCCTACTTCATCAGTTCCATTCCAAATAACAGAATGATAACCTGCTTGCATTTCATCCTGAACAAGAGTCTTAACTTTTTGACCACGTACATTGTAAATCATAAGAGATACTTGTGACTCATCTTTCAGGCTGAATTGAATATTTGTAATTGGATTAAATGGGTTTGGATAATTTCCCGTCAGCTCTGTTTTAGCAGGAAGATTTTCATTTACACCAGTTGGATTTACAGTAAGAATAACAGGTACAACCGTTTGTCCGCTGACTCCATTTTCAATAACCATCGAGCTTGAATATTGCCCAGTTTCAAGTCCGTTAGAATCGAAACTTAATGTTATTTCATCCATTTCTCCGGCATTCAAACTACCACTTATCGGATCAGCTTCTAGCCATTCAGGTGCATCAGAAAAAGAAATTGTATAATTTAATATCTCTCCACCGATATTAGAAAGTTCAACGATCTCAGTACTAACTTGGTTCAATCCTATCTCCTTATTAACTAATGTAGGATTTACATTTACAATAGGAGGAGCAACTATCTCAAGTGGTGGGAAAGTGATATTATCAATACGTGCGCAGTCAGTTCCACCAGTAACTGCAGTGTCTTTATAATACCTCCATTCAACAGTGTGAGTACCTGCAGAAATTGCATAAGTTTCTTCTTCCCATCCTTCGTCACCACTCCATTGGTCTAACTGGTTGCCATCAATATAGAATCTCAAATAATCATAATTTGCTTCAGAGGATACTGTTCTGTAGAAGCTTATTTCTCCATCAGATAAAACGTCTATCTCTAAAACCATGTTTGTTGTAGAGTTATTCTCTATGGAGCCTGATTTAGCGCAATATGTTCCTTCATAAGCACCTACGGAAATTGTCCAATCTAAGCTGCCTGTAAATTCCCATGGAAGAGCACTGAAATCACCACTTTCAAAATTTTCAACAATTATACCAATAGATTTAGAGAAAGATGTGCTATAATTATAAGAACCTGAAACTAAAGATAGCTCAAATGTTATGCTTGTTCCAATAGGAATACTTGCATCTGCAGAGATCTCAAAAACTGCATTTGTGTTATTTTGAGCAGCAATTTGTCCGACATTAATGAAATCATTTTCAATAACAACATCAACATTATCACAAGTTAAATGAGCAAACGCAATAGGAGAATTTGCATGCCCAATATTTTCTACGTTTACAATTACATTTACTTCTTCACCAGGATCTATAATACTATTATTGTTTCCTGCAACATCGCTTATTATAAATGAATCAGAATATAATTCAGGAGCATTAACTATCATATCAAAACTTGATGTCCAATCACTTTGTCCTGCACTAGAAGAAACAAGTGTGAACATTACATTATGCTGGTCTGGCACATCGTCTGCAATATCCAAAGCAAATGCATCGGTTATAGAAATAATTTGCTGAGCAGTAAGATCACCAAAAGAATTGGTATCTGAAGTAATAGTGATATAATCGTCTTCAGTTGAAAGAATTGCAGAAACATCTGTAGCTGTTACTGTTCCAATATTTTGTAGAGACATATCAAGTGTAATACTTTCCTCAAATTCTGGAATTGAATTTCCATTGCCAGATGGGTCATTTACATTATATGATTCGAAAACAACATATGGCTCGTTAGAAATAATAAGTATTTCAGAATCAAATCTATTTTTATTATGAGCAATGATAGAAAGAGAAATTGTTTCGGGGGTTACTACGGTTTCAAAAAGCTCAATAGTAATATCTCCACTCTCATCAGCTGCTCCATTCCCAATGATCTCACCATTTTGGATAAGCCCAAAACGTGCATAAGGCGCATTGGTTTGCAGATCGATCTCTGATGTTCCCATTGGAATACTAGATGGGAAAGTGGCTGTAATATTTTCTGGAACTTCAGTCCAAACATCTAATGATGGATCTCCAAATAGTATAAGCTCATAATATACCCATCTTATGTTATCATTAGTACATTGAGCAGCATTATCTTCTTTAGAGTCAGCATTCATTGGCCCAACCTGAGTAATATCTTCACCGAATAGTGCATCGAAAAATTCTCTATCCATTAATTGAGAACTAGAATTTGATCCACCAGGAACATACCAGCCATAACGTGAATTTCCAACAAATGTTACACAACCGTTTTCAATTGTTGTAAATTTTTCTGCAATGCAATTCTGCTCGAAAGCTGCTGGCAAACAACCCTGACTGTATAAAATAAAATAGTTGTGATTTACACCGTTTACGGTAATGTTATTGTTAGTTACAGAATAATTATAGAGCTTCATGTTATAATCAACATTTGAGTGCCCTAAATGATTAAGTAAATTAATTCCACTATTCATTTTAGCATAAAGTTGATTTGCACTCCAATATCCATCTCTATCGTAAAGTGTATCAATTGCAAAGTTATTTGGAATTCCAGCTGTTGTATATCCATTATAATAGCCACCATTAACTATCTCATCTTTATAGTCTCCACCATTAGTTTGAGGAGAGTTATTAAGTTCTTCACCGACCATCAAAGTTTTTTCTAGATCTGCAATAACAGGGCTATCTTGATACATCATTTGTTTGTTGATGGCAGCTGCTAATTCTGTAGAATTATCAGCTGAGATTCTTCCAAGATAAACTTCGCTGAAATAATCAGCTTCAACATGTTCACCCCATTTGTTATCACCGTTAGTATTCCAATCTGGTCCTGTACCTGTTCCTACTCTGTCTAAACCAGAAAAATAAAGATCTGATGGAATGTTATAATCTTCGGTTCCATAAGAATTAACCCAGAATCCTCTATAGGGGACTATCGCAGTATCTCCACCCAGAAGGATGTATTCTGCTCCCATAGTTGTATATGCATCAATAATAAAGTTTCTAATTTTATCGGCATTGTCTGTTCCTGTATATTCAGAATATATGTCGTTAGTTGTTTTTAGGAATACATTATAGCCTTGACCAAGCTTGAAATCAACAAAATCTGCAAAATTAGATTCATAAGTAGAACTTGTGATAATAACATAATCATAGGTTACTTCGCGGTCATTATTTGAAGCTGGATAAGATGACACTTCTTCAGGATTGCTTACAAGTTGCTCTACTCTTGCT
>JABIME010000030.1 GCA_018654125.1 Candidatus Cloacimonadota bacterium | reverse complement strand
TATAAATGGAAACGATCATTTCTTCCTGAATCTTTCAATGCCTGTTGGCAAGGTAACTTTAGATGCAGCCAGAAATATTGAAAATAGCAGTATCGTAGTTGCAATGTGCAGGAATGGAACGGATTTTGGTTTGCAGCTTGCAGGCACTAAAAATGACTGGTTCATTGGAAAAGCGTTAGTTCCTGATGCACTTTACTTTCCTGGTTTTACAAAAGATGATGCAAATCCAGATATTGGAGATAGCTCAATTACAGAAACTGTTGGACTTGGTGGATTTGCAATTGCAGCATCTCCAGCAATCGTTCAATTTGTTGGTGGAACTGCCAACGATGCAGTTAATTACACACTTGCTATGTATGAAATAGCTTTTGGTGAGAATAATATGTATCAAATTCCTTACCTGAATTTCCGTGGAACACCCACTGGAATTGATGTAACTAAAGTAGTGGAGAAAGGGTTAACACCATTTATAGATACTGGTGTAGCTCATAAAGACCCAGGGATTGGACAGGTTGGTGCAGGTGTATTAAGCGCACCGATGGATCCATTTATAAAAGCAGCAATTGGTTTAGCAAAGCAATTAAAAAATAAATAAAAGGAGTTTATTATGAAACCACAAGAATTTTTAGAGTTTATGGACAATGTAAAAGTGTATGATCTTACACAGCGATTAAGTATTCACACACCACCATGGCCAAGTTATATGCCGTTGCAAATTCAATATTTTAAAAGATTAGCCGGTGCTCATATGGGCCAAGGTGCAAATGGACAAATCATTAAAACCAGTAATCATGTGGGAACTCATATCGATGGACAGATCCATTTCTTTGCCAGTGGACAAACTATCGGAAATGTGCCTTTAAAAAAATGGATTGGACAAGGTGTAGTCGTAGATATTTCTGATGAGGTTTCAGATTATTCACTCTACACACCTGAAATGCTAATGAGCAAAGTAGAAATAAAGAAAGGTGATATTCTAATCATTAATACTGGTTATCATAAATATAGCTGGGATCAACCGGAGTCTGATGAAGTTCGATATTTTGTTAAACATCCAGGACCAAGCCCTGAGTTTCATCAGTGGGCATTGGATATGGAAATCAAATGGATCGGTGTAGATTGCGGCAGTGCAGACCATCCAATGAATACAATTATCCGTGATTGGCATCCAAAACCATTCAAAGAAGCTGAAAACAAATTAATAGCCGATTATGGAAAAACATGGGACGAAATGTTCCCATTAGAAGAATTTTATCAGGTTATGCATCTCAACCTCTTTCCAAAAGGATTAGTTCATGCAGAAAATTTGGGTGGAGAAATCAATGAAGTTAATAACAAACGCGTTTGGATAGGATTGTTCCCATTACGAGGTATTGAATTAGAATCTTCTATGTGCAGAATTATTGCAATGGAATCTGAGTAGAGAAATTATGAGGTAGAGATCAGGATGAAAATTAATAAAACTGAAAAGCAGCTACTTAGCTTGATTAGTGGTATTAGGAAATCCGGTAAAAAAGTTACGAAGGAATTCATTTTAACCGTCGGGAAACATCATCTTAAAGATGAACTCTCTATTCTTGATTCTACCTTCAAATCTCTTTTTCAAAAAAAATTCATAAAAAAGTTAAATGAGGAATATTCTTTAACCAATGAAGCTGTAAAATTTCTGAAAAAACAGAGAGCCGATAGTTTTGGAAAAATGCTGGTCCAAAAAGAGAAAAGTAAAACTTATGGTAAATTCTGCAAAGAACTTCATGGTAAGAATATTTCTCAATTTAATATGATGGATATGGAGCAACTTAATAAATTATTGGAACTACTAGAGATAGATGAGCATCAAAAGATTCTGGATTTAGGTTGCGCTACCGGTACGATCACAGAATATATTTCTGACATTACTAAAGCACATATTGTTGGTATTGATTTTGCTGATACTGCAATTAACTGGGCACAAGAAAGAACAAAAGAAAAACAAGATCGACTAAAGTTTATCACTATGGATATGAATGCATTAGATTTTCCTAAAGAATCTTTCGATGCAATTATTGCTATTGACACATTGTATTTTGTGGGAAACATAAATAAAACAATTCAAAAAATGAAAGAAATTCTAAAGGAAAATGGTAAGTTGGGAATCTTCTTTTCACAAATGGTAAAAACAGAAGAGAATAAGGAAAAATTGCTACCAAATAAGACGATAATAGCACAAACTTTGAAAAAATGCAATTTAAGATTTAGAACTTGGGATTTTACAGAGAGTGAAAAAGAGTTTTGGAAAAAGAATATAAGTATTGCAGAAACTTTGAAAGATGAATTTGCAAAAGAAGGAAATTCTCATATTTATGAATCGAGAATTAATGAAGCTAAATCTGTTCTCAAATTTGTTGATTCAGATAGAATTAGCCGATATTTATATATTGTGAATCTATAAAAATAAGGAGTTAATATGGCTATTATAAATGACTTTAATTATCATAAGCCAAAAGATATTGATGACACCTTGATCTTACTTTCAGATCTAAAAGAAAAAGCAAAGATCCTGGCAGGAGGAACCGATCTGATAGTTCACCTAAAGGAAGAGATAGTTAAAACAGAAAACGTGATCGACATAAAAGGGATAACCAAACTCAATAAAATTGAAGTGTCAGAGGATAACGTTTTTCTTGGTGCAGGAGTAACCTTTACTGAGATAATCGAATCAGCTGAACTCAAAGAAAAATTACCTGTCTTGTGGCAAGCCAGCGAAAAAGTTGCTTCTGTAGGTGTACGAAACAGAGCTACAGTTGTAGGAAATATCTGCTCTGCAGTTCCCAGCCTTGATTCCGCACCTGCACTACTTGTGTATGATGCAGAGATATTGGTTCAAAGTAAAACAAGTAAGAGAACAATCTCAATTCATGATTGGTTTACCGGCCCCAAAAAAACTATTCTTAAACCTGATGAACTTGTATTAGGAATTAATATTCCTATCTTTCAACAT
>JABIME010000285.1 GCA_018654125.1 Candidatus Cloacimonadota bacterium | reverse complement strand
GGGACGTGGAGAAGACACATTATTTGGTCCTGAAGTGCATGGTTTAGGAAGATGTATAGATATTGATCTGTTTATTTTTCACAATTGTTTTGGAGATTTTCCTCATAAGCCGGATATTACTGTCCAAAAAAACTTAGACCGTTTTTTTTATGCCTGTATGGGATGGGTGATCAGAAATCCATTTCTAAATTGGATTAGAGAAAAATATTCGATTACATTTGAAGAGATAGATATGGAGAAGAGACTTGAAGCTTTAGTTATAGGAAGCAGATCTGCAACTAAGTACTTTAATGATAAACGATTTTTAAAATTACCAAGAGCATTTGAGCTTTCCTATAAAAAATTAGATGATGATATAATAAAATATAAAGAACTTATGTTTGCTTGGAATAAAATAAAGCAATTATTGGTATAGGAGTATATATGCGAACTTATATGGTAATTCCAACTTACTGGACAGGACCAAATAGTGAATGGGAAAAAGGTGATAAGGTTTTTGATCATGCAACACCAGTTAGTGAAGATGGTACATTGATAAGAACTCTAGAGTCACTTCATATTCTTGAAGACAAAGAATATACAATTATAATAATTGCTGTAGCAACAAATAAAAAATTTGAAAAACCTATGAGAACAAAACTAGAGGAGATGCTTTCTAAAGCAGATATTCCAGTAGATACAATTTTATTTACAGAATCTTCACTAACAAATCTAAAAAAGGAACTTTATAAAGATTATTCGGGCAATGATGTTTTGAGTTTAGATAATTATGCTCAAATAAGAAATATGTGTATATTTATTCCATATATATTAGATGCTGAGATTGCTCTATTAATTGATGATGATGAAATTTTTGAAGACCCAAAATTCGTTACAAAAGCAAAAGAATTTATTGGTAAAAGGTTTTATGGTAATACTATCGATGGAGTAGCAGGATACTATTTAAATGAAGATAACGAGTATTATGACAAAGTAAATATTGTACCTTGGATGACCTATTGGGATCGGTTTGGTGGTAAGCGTGAAGCATTTGACAAAATAATTGGAAGTGAACCACGCTTAAAGAAAACTCCTTTTGCCTTTGGGGGAGCAATGGTAATTCATAGAAATCTGATGCGAATTGTTCCTTTTGATCCAAAGATCACTCGTGGTGAAGATACCGATTATGTAATAAACGCCAGGATATTTGGATTCAATTTTTATCTGGACAACACATTGGCGATTAAACATCTGCCCCCACCCAAAAAGCATCCGGTCTGGAAGAGATTCCGTGAAGATATTTATAGATTTCTGTATGATAAATCTAAATTTGATACACAAACTTATAAAACTAATCTACATGAAATTAAACCTGAGGATTTTGATCCATATCCAGGTTCATTTATGAAACAAGATCTGGGTGATAAGATTTTTAAAACCAATATCATTCTTGCTCTAAATTACCTTGCAGATGGTGATGTTGAAGCGTGTAAGGGAACAATTGAGAATATTTATTTAGCAAGATACGAGGCGATTCCACACTACAATACATTTGAAACATATCTTAACTTTCAAAAAGAATGGAGAGCTACATTAGAACTTACAATACCATTTGGTGATACTCTAAAAAATATAATAAAAAAAGGACAGATAATAAAATTTGATAAATATCAGATAGAAAAAAGAAAACTTTTAGAACAAACAAGTATTCATCAGAATCTTCACCTGCGTGAACTTGATATATTTAAGAATTTTACAAAAAAAGATCTTAGAAGCATTTTCTTCATATCTGAAATAATAAACTTAAAAAAAGGTGATTTTGTATTTAGGACAGGAGACATTGATAGCTGCTTCTATTTGGTTCTTCACGGTACACTTAATGTAATTAAAGAAAGAAAAAACTCTGATCTTGATATTATTGTCTCTAAGTTAGTGCAGGGAGAACATTTTAATGAAACATCTATTTTCTTTGATTCAGAACATAAAGTTTCTGTTATTGCAACATCAGATGTTGATCTATTAAAAGTGGACAACATTGAATTTTCGAAGTTACTAAAGAAAAATTGTGAACTTTCTTCTAAGCTACTTTGGATCGTCTCAAAAAAACTAAGTGAGCGTTTGATGTATACAACCCAGAAATTCTCAGAAACAAAAGATCAAACCTCCGATGTTTCTGACCATATGGAGAGTTAATGAAGGTATTATTGATAAATCATTTCCCTTTGCAGGGGTCAGGAAGTGGAATTTATACTTTGAATATAGCTCAGGAATTAATAAAAGAAGGTCATGAAGTATTTGTTATTGATATAGATTGCGAGAAAGACGACGTTGAATATCCATTCCAAAGAAGAACAATAATGTGCTCCAAAAATCCTAAAGTCGACTATGATCTCAACCTTGATCTCAATTTTAATTTCCCCTGTTTTACAACTCATCCTCGTAGCTTAAATACTTATTATAATATTTCCGATCAGCAAGTGTCGGATTATGTTCAAACCTTTAATAGAGTTACAAAAGAAGCTGTGGCAGATTTCAAGCCGGATATAATTCATGCTCAACATTTATGGATTACTCCTTATGCAGCATTAAATAGTGGTATCCCTTATGTAGTAACCGTTCACGGTACAGATCTTATGGGATTCAAGAAGGATAAGCGTTATCATAGATATGCTTTGGAAGGTGCGAATAATGCAGCCAAG
>JABIME010000284.1 GCA_018654125.1 Candidatus Cloacimonadota bacterium | reverse complement strand
CAGGAACAACGATTCTCACACAAACATCAATAGATAAAACAATAAAAAAAGCAATTTCCAATGCCAGATTGGGAAGTAAATTCCGCAAGGAACCTGCATCATTTAGGAAATTAAAACCAGTTCAAGACAGCTATCTGTTCCGACCAATAGAAGATCCTTTTTTAATGGATGACAAATACAAGATAGATTTTCACGAGAAAATTGCCCAAAAACTTATTGTAAATGAGAAGATCGTTTACTCAAATGTCTATACAGAATTCTACAGACAATACAAGATCTTTGCTAATACAGAAGGAACTTTCGTGGATTCGCTGGTTTATGACACAATGCCGATGATGTACGTTTTGGCATCGAATGGAAAGGAATCTATGTGCCGTACATATCCTGGACATATGAACGGTAGACGTGGTGGTTTTGAGGAAGTAAGAAAAGTTAAAATGGAAGAAAATACTGACGTGATCATCGAGGAAGCGATAAAACTTTTAGATGCACCACGTATCGAAGAAGAACGAGCTGACATAATTATTGGAAGTGGACATCTCGCTTTGCAATTGCATGAATCAGCCGGTCACGCTACGGAGGCAGATAGAATTTATGGCAAGGAAATTTCCTATGCCGGCAAAACGTTCATAAAACCTAATATGCTTGGGAATTTTAGGTACGGTTCTGATCTCGTAAATATCTATAGTGATAGTACAAACAAAGGTGGAATGGGTTATCATATTGTAGATGATGAAGGAACACCGGGTGCAACGGTAGACATTGTGAAAAATGGAATTCTGGTTGATCAGCAAACTTCTCAGGAAAATGCAGCATTACTTGGTGTACAGCCAAGCTCTAATATGCTGGCTTCCTATGCTGATGATATTCCACTTATAAGAATGACAAATTTCTGTTTAGCACCAGGTAAAGGCAGTTTAGATGACCTTATTAAATCAACAGAAAATGGATACTATATAGATTTCACAAAAACCTGGAGTATTGATGATAACCGAAATAATTTCCAATTTACTACAGAAATTGGTTGGAAAATAGAAAATGGTGAACTTAAGCATATTGTAAAGGAACCAACATATTTTGGGATCACTCCAGAATTCTGGGCTGCTTGTGACGGCATTTGCGGTGAAGAAGAATGGGACTTTCAAGGAACTTTCCATTGCGGAAAAGGTGAACCAGGACAAGCTATGCATCTCTCTCATGGAGTTGCTCCTGCCAGATTTAAGAATATCGTGTGTAATGTGAAAGCATAGTAATGTACTTGCTCCACTTTTGTAGGTGGAGCAAGTAATAATTTTGGATTGTTGGAGTAAAACATAGAAAAGAATAAAATCATAAAATCTAGGATCATAATATTAATTTGTTGTATATTATTAATTGTTCCTAACATACTTTTTGCAAGAAATAATGAATGGGCTGCATATTTCAAAAAGCAATATATAACTGCATATGCAGAGGTTAATGAGAACCATTGGTTAGGTACAGCATGTGGATTAATCCATTATAATTCGATAACAAAACAAACAAATTACTATTTTACAAATTCAGATACTACAAATTCAAAATACAATTTTAAACAGATATTGATAGAAAATCCAAATTCAATTTGGGTTTTGTTGCGAAACAACGGAATAGCTCATTTTCATGATTCTGAATGGCACATTTATAATCAAACAAATTCAATTCTAAAAAGTAATGAGATGATTGAAGCTGCAATTGCTCCTTCAGGAAGAAAATGGTTTCTTACTAAGAATGCAATATATTCCTTAAAAGATCAGAAATGGAGAGAGTATACTAAAGAGAATACTTCTAAACTTCAATTCCCTCTATTTGATATTGCTGTAGATCAATTAGGTCAAGTTTGGTTTTCCGGATACTCAATATTTTGTTTTGTTGATGAAATCTGGTCTATATATGATGCCTCGAGTGTTAATATTTATACAACTCCTGACAATATTGTGTGGTTATTCTCAGAAGGTTCATTCTATAAAATTGAAAATAATAATCTAAAGAAAATAGAATATAATCTTTCGAAGATCCATTTATATGTTTCAACTTTTATTGTAGATTGGAATAATTCTATTTGGGCGATTCTGGAGGTCGGGGATGATGAAAATGAAATGGATTTGGTTTGTATTAAGGATGAAAAAGCTACTACAGAAACGGTTTTAGCTTATGCTATACCTTTCGGAATATTTCTGAATTCATCTGAGGAATTGATTATTTATACAAGTAAAGGATTATATAAAGTTAAAAATGGAAATCTCTTACATATCAATTATTTCAAAGAAAACATGCCGGAAGGAATTTGTGAAGATGGACAATACTCAGATCTTAAGTACTCCCCTCTTCAAGGAAAAGGGAATTTAGTTAATTATCAAGAAGAAAGGCATTGGATATATACAAATGATAATAGTCAGATTATTCTGGAGGGTGATTTCATTGCTGGCAAAAAGGTTGGAATCTGGAAAACATATTTTGATAATGGTTCAATTAAAACAATGGTAAAATTTGAAAATGGTTTTAGAAATGGTCATTATACCGAGCATTATAAAAATGGTAATAAACGGAATGAGGGGAGTTATTCTAAAGATAAGAAAATCGGGGAATGGATTAATTGGCTCGAAAATGGTAATATCAGAAAAAAGACTGAATATAGGGACGATAAAAAAACCGGTTCATATACAATTTACGATTATAAAAATGGTGCTTATAGCGAAATAAAATATGTAACTGGTAATAGAGTAGGTGAAGGGAGGTATATTAATTCAGATGGGAAATCAATTTATTCATTGAAATTCCCAACTGCAATTAAACAACCAGACAAATTAAATGAAAATGGTAATAAACAAGGTAAGTGGATTACATTTATGTGGGCAAATTTTAAAAAATGTAATTTGGCTGAGGATGCAACATACTATCGTATCGCAGAATATGAAGATGGTGTTCCTCAGGGTATCGTTCGCGATTACCACAAAGATGGAACACTTCAATTTGAAGGAAAAATGATCTCTGAATTTCCTAGTGTTTATGCTGGTAAAATACGAATATATAATCATGGAAAACTAAAAGAAGAGCGAGAATATTTTGATAAAGAAAAGAACGGTTTGGAAGAAGTTTGGGATAATGATATTTTGATTAGAAAAGGGAATTATGAAAATGGTTTGCATATAGGTTTCTGGATTGAGACAATTAAGAATAAAAGATATGAGGGTGAGTATGTGAATGGGAAACGGAATGGTTTATGGAAAGTATATCTGAATACTGAATTTATAAATAACATTTACTATAAGAATGGAAAGAGTCAAAAACCAATTAACCTGAAGAAAATTTTCCCAACTAACTTAATTAAAATGTTAGAAAAAGCTAGTGTAGAACCTGTTATCGTTCCTCATATTTCTGCAGACAATTGGGCATTAAAAATGTGTTTAAACTATCTAATGAATAAGATCGAATCTAAAAAAGAGTGTGCTCCTGTGGTATCAACAGAAAGCTTGCATTGGCCAGAAGGTGAGATGTCTACAATAGGTCGTGAAGCAATGTATATGATTCAAGGTTTTATCGATGGGAAATATCCTCCAACAGAGTGTTCTGTAACTGATTTTAATCCAAAAGTAAAATATTATAAAAAATGGTGGGAAAAATATCAAAAAAATATGGAAAAGAAATAAGGAGCTTATGTGAGTAAAGGTGCTTTATTTGCAATAGGAGCTTATGTGCTTTGGGGACTTCTTCCTCTTTTCTGGAAAATTCTGGAAGATGTTCCTGCCTTTCAAATTCTTTGCCATCGCATATCATGGTCACTTGTATTTCTTCTATTTATTCAGATCGTCAGGAAAAACTTTAACTGGCTAAAAAGTGCATTTAAAAATAAGAGAACGGTTATAACTTTTTTTACAACATCCGTTTTGCTTTCTGCCAATTGGTTCACGTATATTTGGGCAGTTAATAATGGAAGAACAATTGAAGCAAGCTTAGGATATTTTATAAATCCTTTACTCAGTGTAATGTTAGGTGTGTTCTTTTTAAGGGAACGTCCCGATAGATGGAGTTGGATAGCGATTTCACTTGCTTTTATTGGAATTATCTACACCATAATTGTTTATGGTTCAGTTCCGTGGGTTGCATTGGTATTAGCAGGTTCTTTTAGTATCTACGGACTTTTAAGGAAACAAGCTGTACTGAATTCTATACAGGGTCTTACCTTTGAAACGCTATTACTATTCCTACCTGCAACAGCAATGTTGATATATTTTGAGATCAAAGGAATTGGTTCGTTCGGGCATGTTTCACTTACAAAAAATTTCTATCTATTTTTTGCAGGAGTTGCTACCTCTATTCCACTAATATTATTTGCAACAGCAGCTCGCAGGATAGAATTAACTACTTTGGGAATTTTGCAATATATAGCTCCTACATTGCAGTTATTTATTGGATTGTTTATTTTCAAAGAAGATTTAAGTAGAAGTAATTTAATTGGATTTTCATTTGTGTGGGTGGCCTTAATAATTTACACAATAAATAATATTGTAGTAAACAGGAGGAGAAAATGGAAATTAGACCAGACAAAAAGCTGATCACAAAAGGGTGGTTAACACTTACTACATTATCATTTGTAATTGTAATTTTCGCAGGACTATTACACATCATCCCAGCTTTAGATAGTAGTGTAGATTTTGCTCAGTTTTCTTTTTATCTTTGGAGAATTGTGTTTCTTGCAATTATTTTGATGTGGATAATAACTGCACCAATTATGATCTTATGGATCAAAAATTTATCTTACTTTATAGAAAGTGATAAGATCGTAATAAACAAAGGAATACTAACAAAGATCAACCAGAATATTCCTTTTAGAATGGTTACAGATTTTATGTTGGAAAGAACATTGTATGATAGATGGTTGGGAATTGGCTCGATCAAAATTCAAACTGCAGGACAATCTCAAAATCAAACTGGCTATGAAGGAAAGCTTGCAGGACTTATAAACTGGAATAAGTTGCATGAAAAATTAAGATCAGATCTTACAGAATCCAGATCATTAACTAAAGAGATCTCTGAGCCACCAAAAGTTAATGAAAATGCTTTGGAGAGCATCTTGGTCGAATTGAAAAAAATAAGTAATATTTTAGAAAAGGGGAAAGTGATGTAACTCGATTTGCCATATCGAACTAATAAGCAAGTTGTTTGTTGTACACAACAACATTGGTATAATACAGTTTGTACTTATGATTAGAAGTAAGGAGGGAGTATGCAATTTATAGGCTATTTTCTAGCTTTTTGTGCAATGGTATTTGCAATTTATTATTCATTTACAAGAAAGATTACTTTTAAAAAAGGAGCTGTAACTTCATTAATAATCTTATTTATCTCATTAATCTTTATCTTTGATGAAATTACGGTAGAGGGGATAGGATTACTAAGAAAAGCAAGATCTG
>JABIME010000283.1 GCA_018654125.1 Candidatus Cloacimonadota bacterium | reverse complement strand
GTTTGGTCCAAGAATAAACTTGGGTTATTTTGTAGTAAAATTTGATGTAGCCTGGAATACGGATCTTGTGAATTTCAGTAAACCTGCTTATTATATCAGTTTAACACCGGATTTTTAGATACCTGTAATTGGGTTCTCAATACGTTTTGGAGAAAGTACTTGAAATGCTTCTCTGCAATCACTATCTTTGCCATCTCTTCGTGAGCTAACATTATAGAAATTAATAACAATTTCCGGGAAGAAATCTTCTAGAATTGAGACAATACCTTTTGCAAAAGTGCGGCAATAAATTGCACAAACATCTTCATGACATTGTTCTGCCTGCTTTTCTGCTTCAATTGTCAGGCAGTTTTTACAAATCTTGGTTTCTAAGTAAACTGTATTTCCTTCTGCCCAGATATCCGGCATGTTTCCACCACGATCAGTAAAATATCCATGCAGAAATTCACGAACTCCTTCTACCGGATTTTGCTGGAAAGCTTTGATATTGAGTTTCTCTTCTTTAAGTAGTTTTATTATTCTTTCCATTCCAATTGAAAAACCTGAATAGAAGTTGCTTTTTTGTATTACTCTAAATGCAAGGCTTCCAAACTTTTTATAAAGAAGTGCAAAATCATTTAGTTCTTCAACTCGAGTTTGGATGCTTAAATTATTTATTCCTTTATCGTTCATTGTATACTCCTTTGATATAATTTATTAGTTTATCCTTCAACTTCCTGCTCAGAGTTTAAAATAAGTAAGTTCCAAAGCTAAAACTGATATGTGCATTCCCAGCGTAAGGATAGTCATTATAATCGCGTGCTTTATAGAAAAAGGTTGAAAGCTCATAATCAATTTCAAATCTTCCGAAGAAGAAATCAGCAAAATTTATTGAGATCCCTGCAATCGGATGAATAAATATCCCTTCAAGTTGTGTATTCATGTGTATCCAATCGTCATGAATATCATCAGGATGATAAGTGTCTCTGTTCTCTCCCCAAGAATAACCAATACCTCCACCATAGAAAAAGATTATAAATCGCTTATTTGAATTAAATAAAACATTAAAATCAATCTTTATTTCTTCTGCAAAATGCCGATGAGTGTATCCTTCCATGTCATAATCCTCATCTTCGTTAGTCCATTCTTTTCTCATAACTCCTACTCTATATTCAGTAGGAAAATATTTATCGGAGGAAAATGTCTGAAGATTTATAAAATATTTAGGGTTCATACTTGCAACTTTAGTAAGTGATATAGCATTACTAAATTCATTTCCAATTCGGTATCTTTTTGTATGGAAGTCTGTATTCTTCTTCTTGTGTTCTTCTAATTCGTAACCATAAATAATACCATAAATTGGCCCACCGATAATTCCAACAGTTGTACCTAAAAGACCAAATGCTAAAGGTGCTAATCCATAGTCATCTTCTGGTGCTATAGCGATAGCTAAACCAACTCCAGTAATAGCACCGATGTTTGCCCACCGTATTGCTTGCCTAAAAGTTTGATTCACACGAAAATCTTTTAAAGCATTATCCTGCCTCTCATACATTGGAATACGAAGATCATTTTGTTCATAGGTTTGTAGTGAGTCATTGCTAGTTTCAGATAACTCACTAAAAACATTTGAAAAGATTATTAGTAAGATTATTAAAAATATAATTATTTTCATATTTTCCCAATTAATTAGTATTTTATTCTTGTTCGATTAAGTTCGTTGCTAATTTTTTAATCCAACAACTTTGAAATAGTCTCTTTACAAATTGTTTCAGATTTCTCAGCTGTCTCACTTTCCACATAAATCCTGATAATAGGTTCTGTCCCACTCTTACGTACATGTATCCAGAATTTGCTACCAAGGATCTTTATTCCATCTGTTGTATCCAATTCATAATCTGTAAATATTTCTGGTACTTTTGCCATGATGCTATCAAGTTCTGCTGGATCAACTTTAATTTTATTCTTTGCGAAGTAATATTTAGGGATTTGGTCTGCCAACTGAGAAACAGTTTTTCCACTTTCTGCTAAATAACCCAAGATCACAGCAATTCCAGCTGGTGCATCACGTGTATAGTGCACTTCAGGGCAGATAACTCCACCATTGCCCTCTCCACCAACCGAACTATTTATTTCCATCATTAGTTTTCCAACATTAATTTCTCCAACTCTTGTACGATGAACTTTTACTCCAAATTCTGCTGCAATATCTTCCGAAGCCATCGAGGATGAAAGATTTGTTACGATATCTCCTTTAATTTTAGAAAGAATAAATTTTTCAGAGAGTAAAAGGGTGAATTCTTCACCAATACAATTTCCATTTTCGTCTACAATAGCTAGTCTATCCACATCTGGATCTGTTGCAAAACCAATATCAGCATGATGTTTTTTAACTGCTGCCTCTAATTGTGTTAGATTTTTATTTAACGGTTCGGGAGTATGAGCAAAAATTCCAGTTGGCTCACTGTTTAATTCGATTACTTCACAGCCAAAATTCCTTAAAAGTTTAGGTGATATCAATCCACCAGCACCATTTACAGAATCAATTACAACCTTAAATCTCTTAGCTTTTATCTTCTCGATATCTAAATATGAAATATCCATGATCTTGTTAATATGTCGCAATGTTGCATTATCGTCTTTAGTTAATTTTCCAATGTTATCCCAGCCAATATAGTTTACATCATTATTAAAAGATGAAACCAAAGTTGAGGCATTTTCAGGGAAGAGAAACATCCCATTATCACCTACGAATTTCATTGCATTCCATTCTGCAGAATTGTGAGATGCCGTAATAGATATTCCACCCATTGCATCACTTTCTTCTACAGCTAATAACACAGTCGGTGTAGAGACAATACCGATATCAACAACATCGCAACCAACTGACATCAGACCTGCAGTAACGGCATTGAACATTGCAATACCTGTTGTGCGTGAGTCTCTTCCTACAATTATTTTTCCTCTTTTTGAGAACACTCCAAAATGTGCAGCATATTTCAATGCGATCTCTGCTGTTAAACTATCACCATAAATTCCACGTATTCCCGAAACACTCACCATTAATTTACTCATATTTATTCTCCATATATTATAATTTTTTCAAATATTATTGTAATAGATTTGCAGTAAAGAAAAATTCAATAGGATTGTTACAAAAAAAAGGTTCGGATCAAAGATCCGAACCTCTGAATAATTAAACTATTTTAACATCATCATTTTGGAAGCTAAAATGGCATTGCCAAAATCAATCGTATAAAGGTATAATCCTGAAGCGACAATTTCGCCATCTTTGTTAGAACCATCCCAAAAAACATCATAAATTCCGGGTCCATTAACTTGCAAGGCAAGTAATCTAATAAATTGTCCTTTTGCATTAAAAATCTTCACTAAAACGATTCCTGCATAATCATTTTTAACATCAAAACTTATTGTTGTTGAAGGATTAAATGGATTTGGGTAGTTCCCAAGAAGTTCAAATGGAGCAAGAACCGAATCTTCAGATTGTGAAATTTCTTCCTCTAAAACTCCAACACCAGGACCAGAATAATTTGTGAATGGGCTAAGAACACCATATGCAATGCTAAGTTCTATTATTTCTTCCTTTATCGCTTCAGCTTGAGGGCTATTTGGATCCAAACTGTAATATTCAATTAAGAGATGCTCAATTTTAGATTTAGCCCATAACTTTGTGAGAAATTGATATTGAGAATTTATGGAATCTGAGAGAGACATTTCATATTCATAATTCACTGGCTGCCCAAATGCATTTCCATCTAGTGAGACTGTAATCAAACTTGGTTCACTATATCGTCCTGACACGATCATTTGAATACCCTGATAAAGATTTGGTGATGGATCCGGATATACTTCACAGACAATGTTATCTGGCGAAAATGAGATTTCTGTATTAATTAGAACGGGATTTCTAATTTGTAAATAGAAAGTAGTAATAACCTCTTCAAGTTCATCATTTCCTAATAGGACGGATAATCCATTATTTTGAGAGGCTAATAAGGTGAGGAGTTGAGCATTAGCACCACTTCCAATTCCAAAAGTGAAAAGATTGATATTGGTTTCGGTTGTTACAATCAAATCATGAACGTGAGCCAAGAGTAAGTCAGTATTTTGAATACCAACAGTTGCTTGACCATCTGTAAAAAAAATTATGATATTGGCTGTACTGTCATTTGCTGTTGCAAATTGTGGAACGCTTACATCGAAAGAACCAGAGATATTTGTTCCTCCAGATGCATAAATACTATTAATGTATCCTAATGCTGCTGACTGATTTGCAGGAGTAAATTCAACATGTTCATTCTGAAATGAATATACACTACTCTCAAAATCTACTATATTGAACATGTCACCATCATTGAGGTTATTTACTATAAAACTTGCTGCATCTCTAGCTTGTATAATTTTATTTCCAGACATGCTTCCAGATCTATCAATAATTAAAGTAAATACTTTATTAATTACACTTCCACTATTATCTGGCTCGGGTTCAGCTATAAAAGTGAAAAATCCATTTCCAAATTCGTCTGGGATATTTTCAGGATCGAGATAAGTACTCATACTAAATAGACCTAGTTCTTCAAGACTAAGGCTATATCGTAAATGATAATCAGTATCGGCTAAACTCTCATATTCAATAAAATCCAATTCAGCGTAATTTCCATTATTCAGAATATTATTTGGAGTGTGACTTAACAATTGAAAATACTCAATTGTTCTAAAAGAATTTAACTCCAAATGTAATTGCTGCTGATCTAAAATTGTTGTTTGGATCAAAGAATAACTGTTTGGATAATAGAAATCAACATTGCCAAATGCATAAGGAAGTAATTGAACATAAGTTAGCTCAACTTGAAATAGTGAATCAGGCTGAATAATTGCTTCTTCATTACTGAAATAGAGAGGTGTCTCTCCTAAATATTCTTCTAAGTTAGGAATCATGTTACTTCCACCAGGAATGGTATCAGGTTCTGTTGCTGTAATTATTGCTTCATACCAATCACCTTCAATTTCCCATCTTAATCCTGTTGCACTAGCGTCTTCATATAACGGGAAAGCATATTTCAAGCTAAAGGGAGTTGTTAGTGTATTTCTGAATTGTTGGGTAGCGGTTAATATGCAAACTTGGTTCTCAATTTGAACATTTACATCACTTTCTACAAGCTCTAACCAAACACCAGTTTCTGCGTTCTCAATGCATACACCATTAGCAAAGATATTTGTAGAGAACATAATAAAAAAAATAAATAAAATCCAAAATAGTTTCATTCTTCCTCCTTTGTTTAAATTCTGATAATTTAATTTGATAAAATAATTATTTCGAAAATTAGTATTTATTAGAATAATGTCAACAACTTACTTAAATATAGTTTCTTACAATGTACTTATTTCTATTAACTTATCTGCTTGTTTTGCTAATATTTATTTCAATATATTTTACTTTTATATCATAATTTTCTTTTATCACTATCGGAAACTTATCAAGAATTTCTTTGTATCTATCAAGCTGCTCTTCCTCATAATGCAAACCGGTTTTATAATCAATAATTAAAATCTCTTTCTTCAAGGTATTTATCATCAGCCTATCAATACGGGATTCTTTTCCTTGATCATCAAAAACAGTAAATTCATTAAAGACCTTATCCCAATCATCTCCAGCGAAATATGTTAAATGATCATCAATGAATTCATCAATTTTAATAACAATTTCATTAATTCTATCTTTATGGAACAAACTGCCGTATTTTGCTAAAGTGTTTTCCATAGCTATTTGCCTGGCTTTAGTATCATCATATTTTATATGCGAAAGATAATCATGCACTATATTACCGATCTGGATACTTTGATTTTCTAAGAATTCTGAACTCAATTGATAAAGATTTGGAACTTCCATTTCTGTTATATTATCATTATTTGAAACGGCAAAAAAATCTGGTAATTTAGCATTACTAGAGACATTGTTCACCTGCTCAAATGGTTCTACAGAGAGCTTTCCAAACTGTAATTTGTGAGATGTTAATGATATTTCATTTAAATCATTTTTAAATTCATTAAAAATTGCTTTGGTGATGTTTTTCAATACAGAACTATCAGTTTTAATATCTTTAATAAATTTTTCCAGATCACCTTTTTTATTGTAGTGCAAATAGATAAAAAGATTGTTCTTAGCACGGGTGAGAGCAACATAGATATTGTTCAACTCATCACCAATATTGCGCTGATTCACAAAATCAATCAACTCCTGTTTTTGTGATCTTTGCATGATTCTATCATAATTG
>JABIME010000282.1 GCA_018654125.1 Candidatus Cloacimonadota bacterium | reverse complement strand
GGCTATGAAAATGAGCGTTTAGAAGAGGTTGCAAAACTACGTGATCATATTAATTTATTACCAGCAGGAACGGAATTTATAATTGTTGGAGATATGAATTTCTATACAAGTTCAGAGCCTGGATATCAGAAATTTATTGCTGATGAAAGTAATAATATTAGCAGAGCTGAAGATCTTTCTGATCAAGTTGGAGATTGGCATAATAATTCTGATTATGAAGCTGTTCATACACAATCCACTCGTTCAACTCAATTTGGCGGCGGAGCAAGTGGTGGGTTAGATGATAGATTCGACTTTATCTTTTCCTCGTATCAATTAAATAATGGATATGGTTTAGAATATATTGAAGATACAATTACTTCCTATGGAAACGATGGAGCACATTTTAATGTTTCTATAAATTATGGAACCAATTCTGTTGTGTCACCCGAAATTGCAGATGCGCTTTATTTTGCATCTGATCATTTGCCAGTTTTTGCTGAATTCAACACTATCAATTCTTCTCAACCCCTTATAGTTGTTTCTATTCCAAATATTGAAGAGGATTGGCAACAGGGAACAGAACATACAATAGAGTGGGCAAGTGCAAATTTTGGTGGGAACGTGAAGATCGAGCTGCTGAACGAAACTTCGGAAGATCGGGAAATTTTGGTTACTTCTACCGAAAACGATGGAGAATGGATTTGGAATATTCCTGAAGATGCAACTTTGGGAGCGTATAGAATTGCCATTTCTGATAATGTTGATAATGATCCGATAGATGTAAGTAACAACCCATTTTACATTATCGAACCAACTTCAGAGCATCTAATATATGATATTCAATATTCTGTAGATGGCCCCTCTCCTATGGAAGGAGTAGAAGTTATTACAAATGGTATAGTAACCGGTGTTAGTGATAATATTTATTTTTTACAAGATGGAATTGGTGCTTGGAATGGTATATTTGTATATGATTATGCTCATGGTGTAAATGAAGGTGATGAGATAAATATAACAGCTAACGTAGAAGAATATTTTGAAAAAACTGAGCTAACAGATGTTGTAGAATATTCAATTATTTCAAGTGGAAATGATCTTCCTGAAGTTGTTTCTCTACCTACAATAGATGTAAATCAAGAAGATTATGAAGGAGTTCTTGTACATATTAATAATGCTGAATGTACAGATTATAATCCCACTTATGGTGAGTGGCTGGTTGATGATGGATCTGGTGCTATAATGATAAACGATATGATATATGCTTTTGAACCGACTATCGGAGAAGTTTATGAGATTACAGGGCTTGTAGATTATGCTTATGGTTCATATAGAATTGAACCACGTTACAGTAGTGATATAAACATTGCTTCATCGGCTAATGAAGATGTAGTAAATATAGATTTTAATTTGAGTAATTATCCTAACCCGTTTAATCCAACAACTACTATTTCTTTTGAGGTAAGACAAACGTCCTCGTTTATAACTTTGGAAGTTTTTAATTTGAAAGGACAAGAAGTGAAGCAACTTATTAGCACACAGTTACAAGCTGGTAAACATTCAGTTATTTGGAATGGAACCGATTCAAATGATCAGCCGGTTTCTTCAGGTATATATTTTTACAAATTAATTTCTGGAGAGCATAAGCAAACTAAAAAAATGCTTCTGCTGAAATGATCAGGATCTACGAATAAACTTTCCGTAACCGGGTTTATGTAAAATTCCTTTTTCGGTGTCGAAAATAATATTTCCACGCACAATGGTTTTATTTATTGAACAGGCAAATTCTGTATCTTGAAACGGGGAGTATTTACCTATTGAATGGAGTTCAGATTCATTAACCAAATAGGCTTTGTCTAGATCAATAATCGTGAAATCCGCATCAGTCCCAATTTGTAAACTTCCTTTTTGTGGGAATAATCCGTAACGCTTTGCAGCATTTTCGGAAGTTAATTCTATCATACGTTTTAAGCTTATTTCCTCTTTTAGATAAAATTCTGAGAATAGGTAAGGTATCATTAATTCAGTACCGGGAATTCCATTATAAACTTTCGAAAAATCTTCAAATTTCTTATCTTTCTCATAATTACATCCGGCATGATCAGTTGCAACAAAATCTAGTGATCCATTTTTTAAAATGCTTCTTAAGAAATCTCTATCTTCATCATACTTCACTGGCGGTGCGGTTTTTAGTCTTCCTTCTAAACGTGGAAAATCGTCTGAAGTAAATTGCATATATTGTGGGCATGATTCAAAGGAAACATTGTATTGTTTCTTCTTTTCTAAAATTAATTTTGAAGCATTTTTACTGCTTATATGTACGAAGTGAACTTTGCTTTCTTTATTTAAAGATGAGAGGATATTCTTCACAGCAATTTCCTCTGCTTCTACTGGTCTGGTTTTCACATAACTTTCTGTGAGTTTTCTCTGTTCTTTGTTAACTTTATTTACCGAACTATTTATAACATCTTCATCTTCAGCATGAAAAGCAAAGAGGATTTCTGGGAATTTATTGAAAGCTTCCTTGATATCCTGATAGGATAAAGCTGCAAAGGTTTCCATACCTGAAATTGTATAAATTTTTATTCCTACAACTCCGGATTCCCACAACGTATTTATCATTTCTTCATCAAATGGAAGATCATTCTTTCTTAATCCTCCCCAAAGAG
>JABIME010000281.1 GCA_018654125.1 Candidatus Cloacimonadota bacterium | reverse complement strand
TAATTGCCAGAACGCGATACTTCATAATTACACTCCAATTGATTTTTTTTTGACACTTTGCGAATCACATCTTTCCAGTCAAATATTTTCTACCCCCAGTAAATTCTATAAAATATCTTAATTTGTAATAAGATTAATTTTTAGATTTTACCAATATTTTTAAATTGATCTGATAGGGTAAATTTGACTGGATTGAGGTAAAAATAATCCAGTAATCTACCAATCACAAATGATTTGACACAATAACTTGCCCCAAAATTAATGACAAATGGAGTTTAATAATGAATATAATCAATAATAAAACCGGATGGACCGAAGTGGTTTGCGGTAGTATGTTCAGCGGCAAAACAGAAGAGCTGATCCGCAGAGTTCATCGTGCAGAATATGCCAGACGCAAGATCCAGGTATTTAAACCGGAGATAGATGATCGTTATGAAAAAGATCATATCGTCTCACACAGTAAGATGAAAACTCCTTCTCAGATTGTAAAGAACGCACAGGATATTCATGATCTTGTAAAATACGATACCGAGATAATCGCAATTGATGAGGTGCAGTTCTTTGATGATAATATTGTAGAGGTTTGCAACAAATTAGCTGATAATGGAAAACGTGTTATTGTTGCCGGACTCGATCAGGATTATAGTGGAAAACCGTTCGGTCCAATGCCGGCACTTTTGGCAATTGCCGAATATGTTACAAAGCTCAATGCGATCTGCGTAAAATGTGGAAATCCTGCCAGCAGAACTCAGCGTTTAACCAAGAGTAAAGAGACGGTTATTGTTGGCACAACCGATATCTATGAAGCACGTTGCA
Source organism: Candidatus Cloacimonadota bacterium (assembly GCA_018654125.1). The sequence continues at coordinate 1,452 of JABIME010000281.1, read as the reverse complement.
GAAACTGTCATGAGGTATTATAATAAATGGGATCACTTACAATGCTACTTGCACAAGCTGTTCAGATCTATATAATTATTATAATCATCCGAGCAGTGCTCTCCTGGTTTCAGATAAGTCCTAGTAGTGAATTTTTCAAAGTTTACCTCTTTATTATTCAGATCACCGAACCAGTAATGCGACCTATTAGAGATTTCTTACACCGCATATTCCCAGCCTCACCTGTCGATTTTTCTCCTATAATTGTTATTATGGTTCTTAATGTTCTAAAAAATATTTTAATGGGAATATAGGCTGATGGATAATAACTTAAAAAATATTGAGACAGCAGCCGCTTTTCTGAAAGAGAGAATTGGCATTGTCCCTGAGATAGGAATGATCTTAGGCACAGGACTCAACTCCATTGGCGATATGATAGAAGATCCTGTGATAATTTCTTATGATGATATTCCAGTTTGGAAAAGCTCCACAGCTCCATCACATCAAGGAAGGTTAATAGCCGGAAAACTGGGTGGAAGATCAGCTGTGATTTTGCAAGGGAGATTACACTATTATGAGGGATACTCCATGCAGGAGATCACCTTCCCAATAAGAGTATTAAAGGCAGTAGGCGTAGATAAGCTGATTGTTACCAATGCAGCCGGTAGCTTGAATGAAAAGATGATTCCCGGAAATTTAGTAATCTTGAATGATCACATAAATTATATGGGCAACAACCCTCTAATTGGTGAAAACATTGACCAGTTGGGTAGCAGATTCCCAAGTTTACACGAACCATATTGTAAAAAATATATTAAATTTGCCCACGAGATTTCCTTAAAGAACGATTTTTCTTTACAGGATGGGGTCTACCTAGCACTTTCCGGTCCCAGCCTTGAGACAGAGGCAGAGTGCAGAATGCTAGCTATGTGGGGCGCAGATCTGGTGGGAATGTCAACAGTTCCGGAGGTTATTGTGGCGATACATGCGGGAATGCGAGTTATTGGAATTTCGGTCGTAACGAATTTGAGTAATATTTTTCATTCTGAGGCTCATACGCAAGAAGAGATCAGAGCCAATGCCTCAGGAGCAAAGAAGAATCTTGAAAAATTAGTTTTAGAATTAATAAAGAAAATATAGAAGAGGAAAATCATTATGTCAGTAAAACAATTGACTGAAAAAAGATTGGAAAGGTACAAAGAAATTCTTCTCAAAGAAAAAGAAGAGACACAAGGCATAATTAATGCTATTAATGATATTCAAAAACGTGGTACAAAAGACAGCAGCGGAGATCTCTCAGCCTATTCACAGCATCAGGCAGATCAGGGTTCCGATACTGATGAATCTGAACGCAGAGTTTACATATTAGAAAAAGAACTGAAGAATATCAAGTATATCAATGGTGCTCTAAAGAGAATTTATGAAAAGACTTACGGTGTTTGTGAGATCTGCGGTGAGTATATTCCGGCTAAC
>JABIME010000280.1 GCA_018654125.1 Candidatus Cloacimonadota bacterium | reverse complement strand
TTTCCCCAGGGAAGCCAGCAATAATATCTGTTGTAATAGCTATATCTGGCATTGCCTTCCTTAATTTCCTTGTAATATCCAAAAAATGTTGTGCTGTATAACCACGATTCATCTTTGCTAAGATCTCATCATCCCCACTTTGCATTGCCAGATGCAGATGTTCACAAACTTTACCTGATTCTGCCATCACATTAATCACTTCATCAGATAGATCTTTCGGATGAGATGTAACAAACCTGACCCGCTTAATTGTATTAATTTTATTCACTTGTCGCAGAAGTTCAGCAAAATTTATACTCTTATAATTGTACGAATTAACATTCTGCCCAAGTAGAGTAACATCCATAAATCCCTTCTGCCCTATCTTGGTGATTTCATTAATGATATCTTCAATTGGCCTGCTCCGTTCACGCCCCCTTGTGTATGGTACAATGCAATAAGAGCAAAAATTATTACAGCCTCGCATAATTGTAACAAAAGCATTAAATTCACCTGTATGTATCGGATAAATATCTTTATAGATTTCAGTATCATCAACATCCGTATTACATTTAAAATCAGGTTCTTCAAAGAGGTCGGCAATTATTTTAGGTAGATGTTTATACTGATCTACTCCAACAACAAAATCTATATTGGAATTTAAATCATTCAATTTCGCATCAAGTCGTTGAGCCATGCAGCCAATAACGCCTATCTTCAAATTTCGTTTGTCACGTTTTCTACTCATCTCATTGCTAATACGTCCTAATACACGATCTTCTGCATGCTGTCTTACAGAACAGGTATTAAAAATTATTACATCGGCATCTGCAATATCTGTAACAACAGATAATTTATCATCTTTTAGAATGGACGCCACAAGCTCACTATCAGCTACATTCATCTGACAGCCATATGTTTCAATATATACATTCATTAATATATAATCCTTATTTTTTTCTTCTTCTTTCTCCTAACAACACAATATCTCTTAAAGCTTCTTTGTTTTTAGCTTTCAACCATTTTTTCTCAAAACTTGAGTCTTGTACGATTTGGGCAATAGCAGCTAAAGCTTGAAGATGAAAATTCCGTTCGTCACGAGTACCTGTTATCACAAAAACTGTGTTCACCTTTTGTGCTTCTTCATTAAAATAGATACCGTTAAGGCATCTTGCCAACAGAATATTAAATTTCTTTTCTCCCTCTATAATTATGTGAGGGATAGCAAGAGTGTCTGTTAATGCTGTTGAACTTTCTTCTTCTCTTTCTATAAGTTTATTTAAGAAGTATTCAGAGCTTTTATCTATATTTACACATACTTTATCTGCAATCATTTTAAAGAAATCTTCTTTTGATACAGATTTACTCACATCAAGAATGACTGCTGTTTCAATTAATTTATCAAATCTGTCTTTCCTTATATCATCACGCTCACGAATAATTTCTTTAAGCTCAGTATCTAATGATGTTGTTACAAGATCTTTAGCTTTAATCCGTTTTACCAACTGCAAAAGTGCAGATTCTTTATTTGAGCGAATACTACCATAGAACCAATACCATACTAAACCAGATATTATGAAAACAGCAGTCATAATGAGGGGTACTGACCCCATCTCAATTATTAGAAAGATATATACCAATACAGCTATAACTTGTAACCAAGGATATAATGGGCTTTTAAATTTTGGACGATAATTTTGAATTCCGCTTTCACGCATAATAATAACTGCTACATTTACAAAAATGTAAAGTAATAACATCATTGTAGAAGCAGTTTTAACAAGCATTTCTAAGGGTAGGAAGATCACAGCTATCATAAATATACTTGTAAATAATATTGCGTTTATAGGTGTGTTATATTTTTTACTCACTCTTCCAAAAAATGAAGGTAATAAATTATCCTGACTCATTGCCATTGGATTCCTAGATGCAGCCATAATACCAGCATTAGCAGTAGAAAAAAATGCTAGTAACGCAGCTATAGAAAGCACATACATACCGGGAGTTCCGGCAAATATCGCTGCTCCATCGCTTATGGGAGTAAGCGAATAATATTTAGGAGCTGATATAAGAAGTTTGTCGCCTAAAACACCAACAGTTACAAATACGACTAATACATAAGCAATAGTTACAATTACAAAAGCTAGCATCATTCCAAGTGGAATATTCCGTGATGGATTTTTTACTTCTTCTGCTACGCTAGCAATC
>JABIME010000279.1 GCA_018654125.1 Candidatus Cloacimonadota bacterium | reverse complement strand
TGTAGATTTCGTTCACATCAACATTTTTTAGTGAAATACAGCCAAGAGTCCAATTGTATTTTTCATCGATCATATTATCATAACCTGCAGGAACACCATGAATTCCAATCTCTCCACCAATTGAAGAATTTTGAGAAATTACACTACTTGATTTTGCAGCATTGTGTTTCTTCCATGAATTGGTTGTTGGATAATCTATCCAAATAAATTTTGACCAACTTTTATGCGGATATAATGCACGAACTTTAAATATCCCTTCGGGAGTACAGCTGTCACCTTGTCTTAGCTTATCATCAATTGGATTTGAGCCAAATACAACTGGATAGCTTTTGATCCTTTTATCATTATAAAGTATAGTAAGTTTATATTCAGATTTTTCAATTAATATAGAAATACTGTCTTTATTAATGTCTTCAATTAATTTTGAAATTTGTATCTGGTAATTTAAGTGAGTAGTTTGTGAAAAAAGTAATGATGCAAACAGCAATAGAATAATAATAAATCCAAATTTAAAATGCATAATTCTTTTAATATTTCAACATATCCAGGAAACTTTCGATCCTGAGTTTAGTTCGGGCATCCAACATTCCCGGTTGATCTCCTTCGATTGTAAGAACTGGAATATCAACATATTTCTTTATGAGAATATTATCTATTTGACGGTGACAGAAAGATTGCGAATAACTGATCACAGCATCAAGTTTCCTGCGTTTGATCTCTTTCTGAATATCTTTCAATCTATCAAAAATAGTGTAAGGATAAGTGTAATGCAAATATTGATCTACAATATCATTCTCTAAAAAAGGCATACTGAATTGTCTTTGGATCTCATTGAAAACAACATTTACTTTATGTTCCAACAAAAAGTCATAAAAATCAGTAATAATGGGGGGAACGCCCAGAAATCCAAATTTAAAGTCTGCATTTATAGGTTTTCTATTTTCGGCTTCTTGAATAAATTCATCCAGTCTTTTATCAAAATCAACTGGATCTCCATTAAAATCAGATGAATTCACCAGCCAGAGATGATTTTCCAAACCCGTTACTTTATTTTCTTTAAATGTGAGTTCATCAAGGTAAATAAGTTTTTTCCTAATCTTATCAAGTTGAACTTTTATTTTTAGAATTTCTGCATGATCTACATTAAAATATTGCTCAAGTTTTTCAATTTCAGCTGCAAGTTTTTTCCTATTTCTATTATGAGGAAATGAGAAGGAAATCACATCAATATTTTTATCGATAAGTGTGGACATAAGAGAATGAGTATTAGAACAATCTCCCTCTACCACACCAATCACGGCATCCATCCCAGATGTAAGAGCAACGCTGTACATCCCTTTTATCCAGCTGCAAATATTGCGAGGATAGCCATCGAATTCTGCTTGTTCAACGAAGTCGGTTGCATCTCCGGAAACGAAAATATTGTTCATGTCTATTGGTGTGTGTCCGGCAGCAAATACTACTTCAACGGGGAAAGATGTTGTGAAACCGATCTTCATAATAACTCCAGATATTCATTCTCAAGTTTATCTAATAAATAACCTAAATCTTCAATTTCCTTTTTAATTTGTTTTATATTTTCCGTCAAAGTTTTAACTTTTTGCTGATCGTTATAAATATTCGGTTTGGAAAATTCAAGTTCCCAATAATCTAATTGCTCGGTTTTGGAATTTACAAGTTCGGTAATTTGTTCGATTTCGGTAGAAAGCTTTTTAAGAACAATTGGATTTGTTCTTCTACTTCCGCTTTTTAATTTGCTGTTTTCATTCTTCTTTTTTTTCTCTTTTTGAAAGAAAAGATCATCAAGTTTTTGAGAAGTTTCTTCTATTGTCCCCGATGTGAACATCCATTTTTTCTTTGCTACTTTTTCTATGAAGTATCTGTCATGAGAAACAAAAACAATGGTTCCATCAAACTCTTTCAATGCATCTTCAAGATATGAGATCATGTTAATATCGAGATGATTTGTTGGCTCATCTAAAATTAGAAAATTTGGTTTTTCATGGATCAGTTTAGCAAGATATAATCTAGCCTTCTCTCCTCCACTAAGCACGGAAACCTGCTTCTCAACCTCATCACCTACAAAACCGTATTTTGCCAGATAAGAAAACACATAACCTTTTGGAGCGAGAGGTGCAAGCTGCCAGATCGTTTGCATAATGGTTATCGAATCATCAAGTTCAAGATGCATTTGATCGTAATATCCAATTTGTAGGCTTGCTCCTTTTCTTGCAGAGCCAGATTGCGGTTGCATCTTTTCATTCAATAGCTTTAAAAATGTAGTTTTTCCACAACCATTTGTACCCAAGATCGCAATTTTATCCTGGTAAAACATTTGCAAATTTATATTGGAAGCTAAAGTATTCTCGGGGAAGCCAAAGCTCATATTTTCAAATGTGTATACATCGTTTCCGCTACGTTTTTCTGTCTGGAAATTTAGTTTTATCTTTTTCTCTTTTTTGGGAAGATCAGTTCTATCTATTTTATCTAATCTTTTTTCAAGTTCTTTTGCTCTTACGAACATGGTTTCACTATCTCTTGCACGTCCCCAAATGCGATATTGATCGATCTGTTTCTCCATTCGGTTGATCTTCTTCTGTTGTTTGCGAAATGTTTTTTCCTGAAGTTCCATTCGCATTTGTAATTGCTCTTTATACTGGCTGTAATTTCCAGAATAAATATCAATTGCATAATTCCTGATCTCAGCAATTTTTGTGATCGTATTATCTAAAAAATGTCGATCGTGAGAGATGATTAGATATGGTTTATCAAGTGAAGTAAGGTATCTTTCTAGCCAGTAGATCATCTCAATATCAAGATGATTTGTTGGTTCATCTAAAAGCAGTAGATCAAATGGTTGAAGCAAAATCGTAGCAAGTTGAATTCTTGTTTTCTCCCCTCCACTAAAATTTCTTATCTTCATATCCCAAACATTTTTTGGAAAATTCAAACTTGTAAGAACTAGCTTCATCTCGGTATTAAAGTGATATCCCCCAGCTAATTCAAATCTCTGCTGCATTTGTGCATAATGATCCAAGTTTTTCTGGGAATCATTTTGAGTTAATTTCTGTTCAGCTTCTATAAGTTGTTTATTTAGAATAATATGGTCTGGTCGAGATTGTAGAACACACTCTCTCAAAGTGAGAGAATCATCCAGTTCGGGCTCTTGTGTAAGGTAGGAAATTTTTGCAGTTTTAGAAATGTGTACATTCCCACTATCTGGAATTAAGCTTTGTGTGAATATATTAAAAAGAGTTGTTTTCCCGCTTCCATTTTTACCGACAAGCCCAATTTTACTATTATGCTCAATAGAGAAGTTTAGTGCTTGAAAGAGTTTTTCAACTCCGAAGCTGTGATTTATATTAGAAACTGATACAATGCTCATTATTACCTCATAAACCAGAAATGGAGTTCGAAGAAATATGTCAATTTATCGTTAAGAAATCAAAAAGAAAATAGAAAGATAATACTTGTCAGCAAATTATGTTTTTTCAAATATGTCCAACGTCGGGATGTAGCGCAGCTCGGTTAGCGCGTTCGTCTGGGGGGCGAAAGGCCGGAGGTTCAAATCCTCTCATCCCGACCAAAAATTGTACAAAAATTAAGGGAAAATATGGATATTAATAAGATTTATAAAGTTCTGGAAAAACAATTTCAAAGTTATCCTGCTCCGGTTGTTGATCTCATCGAGGCACAAACTAAAGATCCATTTAAAATACTTGTAACAACAATGCTAAGTGCTAGAACAAAAGATCAAACAACTTCAGAAGTTGCACACAGATTGTTTGAAAGTGTTAATAAACCAGAAGATATAAATAAATACAAAGTAGAAGAATTGGAAAAATTAATTCATCCGGTGGGATTCTTTAGAAATAAAGCAAGATATTTGAAAAAGCTTCCAGACGTTCTTAAAAATGAATTCAATAATCAAGTTCCAGATGAGATAGATGATTTAATTACATTGCCAGGTGTTGGTAGAAAAACAGCAAATCTAGTAAGAGCCATTGCCTTTAAAAAACCAGCAATCTGTGTTGATGTTCATGTTCATAGAATTTGTAATAGAATTGGTTATGTTGAAACAAAAACTCCATTTGAAACTGAGATGGCACTACGTGAGAAATTACCCCCAAAGTATTGGATAAATATCAACTCCTATCTAGTAGCATTTGGTCAGAATCATTGTAAACCGATCAATCCAAAATGTTCTTCTTGCCAAATCTATGATGAATGTGCAAGAAATGGAGTTAAGACAAAGTATCCTAAGTTATAATGTTTTCAATTGACACAGAAACAATATTAAAAAATATAAAAAAAAATAAAATTATAAGGATTATATATGGAAAACAAGCAAATTGATATATTAGACATACTTTTGATTCTAGCAAAACATAAGAAGTTTATATTTTTTACTACATTGATCGTAAGTATCTTTGCTATTGTATATAGTTTGTTAACTCCGCAAATCTGGATATCAACTGCAACGATTTTACCAATTGATAATGAAGTATCAAATTTTTCTTTCAGTTCAAGTTTATCTGGTTTGCAATCTTCTTTATTGGGAAAATCCTATAGTAGTAGTGGATCCAATTTGGTTACAGTGATGAATAGTAGAACGTTTTCCGAGAAAATTATAAATAAATTCAATCTAATAGAGTACTTTGAAATCTCAAGTCCAGATTCTCTATTAAACATGCATGAAGCATTAGATTCTTTTGGGTCAGACATGAGAACAATATCTTTAGATGATGATACGGGATTGATACTGATTACAATAAATTCTAAAGATAAATATATGTCCGCAGATATTGCTAATTACATTGTTTCTCAAATAGAAAAGTATAATGTTTCATCAAGTAAGAGTAAGGGAAAAGAAAAGAGAGAGTTTATTGAAAAAAGATTGGCATTTATTAAGCTCGAGATCGATAATTTATCAAAAGAACTTCTTGAATTTAAAAAAGAAAATAAAGTTTTACTACTTGATGAACAAGTGAAAGCACTTATTGAAATATTTGCAAAACTTGAAAGTGAAAAAAGAGCATTTGAAATGGAAAGGGACTTTTTAGTAATTAACTACTCAGAAGATTCACCTCAAGTTGTAGTGATAAATCAAAAGCTTAACATTATTAATAAAAAAATTAGAACCTTAAAGCAAACTTCAAAAGATTCTGATTATCTATTCGAACTTGATGAAGTGGCAGACATGTCATTGCAATATGCTTATTTAGATACTCAATTAGAAATTAAACTTAAAGTTTATGAATTTTTGTATCCTCAATTTGAAAATGCAAAGATTGAGGAAGTAAAAGATTTATCTACTGTTGAGGTAATTGATAAGGCAAAACCAGCCGGGAAGAGGTCAAAGCCAAAACGTGCTATGATCTGCATGATTGCCTTCTTTCTCGCTATAGTTTTTAGTTCAATTGCAGTGATACTTATACACTTGCTAAAAAGAAAAAATTCTGAGATAAAGTTAATAGGTAATGAACTATTTGGCAAAAAGCAATAGAGCTTATAACTTACTAAGCTTTTTCCTTGTAATGTTAATATTGATGCTTTCAGTATTCATAGCTGATAGTTTACAAACAATTAATGTAAGTAGTATTGTAAAATTATTAGTAATTATTACAATTTTCACAATATATTTTATTTTCAACGAGATTACTATAATTGGATTATTGATTCCTTTTACGGCTATTTATTTAAGACCTGCAAAATATCTGTATTATATTATGATTTCAATTCTTCTATTGGTCTTCATAGCTAAAAGAATTTACAATAAAAATTACAAAGTTTGTCTACCTTACTTCTATCTTTTTACTTTAATAGCTTTTTTTGGAATAATTGCAACATATAGAGCATCTGTCCTATATGAAGGATTACACAATTTGTTTACAATTGTTATTACTCCAATGATTTTAATTTTTGTAATATATAATTCTCAATTTTCATATACTAAGATGATAAAATATATGAGATATCTTGTTTACGTAGCATCATTAGTTGGTTTTTTGGGAGTTATTATTGCAATTACAAATCCAACAGAGCGTATTGGTTCAACATGGGAAACTGCAATGACAATAAATGCATTTTATGTCTTTAGCTTTTTTATTTCTTTGGGCTTAGCATTTCGAGAGAAATCCATGATTCAAAAATACTTCTTTTACTTTCTATCACTAATTATATTGTTTGGAATGTTATTCACTTATACAAGAATTGCTTTGTTAAGTGTTTTCTTTGGGGCTATATTATTGGCAATAAGATTAAAGGAAGTACGAAAGTTTGCAATAGTTGTATTACTATTAGTAATGTTGTTTATACCTGCCTCAATGGTAGAGAGAGCAGGAAAGAATATTTTTGAAGATTCTTCTGTTATCATTCGACTATTTGCTTGGGTTCATAGTTTTGAACTAATAAAACAAAATCCAATTTTTGGGATAGGATTTGATACATGGAAAAATACTTATGAATATGAAGTTCCATTATACTGGCTCTATGCAGAACATCCTCATAATGTTTTTATTAAGTTGTTATTAGAATTAGGTATGATTGGAATGACAGCATACTTCTTTATTGTATTTAATATTATTTGGAGATTTTATAAACTAATTAGAAAATCTAAAAACATTGAATTTCATCTCTCTATGATTGTGGCTATAATTGCTATTTTATTCTCGTGTTTAACTGATGTCTTTATTGTGAAATTACCAATAGCAATTATTTTTTGGATCATGTTAGCATTTATGTTGAAAATGACTGCGTCAAAAGATTTGGAAGTAAATTATGAAAAGTCTCCAGTTAGCAATAATTAATTATTGTAAATCGAATAATTCTGAAAACATATTTTAAGTATGAAGAAGAAAATAAATCTTAAAAAAAATATCTCGATTTCATTAATAACTAGAATTCTATCAATGTTGATAGGATTTACTTTAAGTATCTTTGTTACTAGGTATCTCGGCCCTGAGCTTAAGGGCAAAATGTCTTATTTTCTTACGTTATCAGCCACAATCTGGATGATTCTAGATCTTGGTTTTCATAAAAGCTTGCCTTATATTTTATCAAAAGATAGAAATAAATTAAATAGTTTATTTTCATTTTCTTTATTGTCTCATTTTTGGGATTTTATCTTATTGATCTTAGCAATGTTGATTTTTAAAGAATATTTTTTTCTTAAGCTTGATATTATAGCACCTATTTATCTTATTTTATTTATAATGTTTACTGCAATTACTAGATTCAGCTTTATACTTAAATTTATTATGCTAGGAATTGATAAAATCTTAATGCAGAATTTATTAAATATATTACCACTTATTACATATGTGATATTATTTTTCTTTATTAAAGCACATTTTATTATTGAAGATAAATATGTTTATGTGTTAATTATATTAATATTACCATTAATATTTTGGACACAATATTATGCAATAAAGCTATGTTTACAAGAAAAGATTAAATTTAATTTCAAGTTTGAAATTTTAGAAATTATTAGTGCTTATAAAATTGGTATAAGGGCCTTTTTATCTACACTCTTTATCTTCTTACTAATTAAATTTGATATTTTTCTAATCGAAAAATATGAAACCTTTGTAGAATTAGGAATTTATTCTTTAGCCGCTAATTTTGTAACAATATTGCAATCATTTAGTAATCTTGTTGGAAGTTTAATGCTACCTAAGTTTGCAGGGAATGATAATGATGATGAAGAGAATATGATTATAATGAGAAGGGTTGCATTGATTTTTTTCATATTGATGATAATATTAACTGTCGCTTTATTTACAATAGGAAAGCAAGTTATTACTTTCGTATATGATATTGAATTTGTTCGTACTTATGAAGTTTTTATTGCTTTATTGCCAGCTGTATTTTTTCTTTCTTTTGGATCAATTTTAAATACATTTTTCTGGAGTAAGGGATTCCCTAAAATGACCATAATTCTTCCGATAATTGCTTTAATGATTAACATTGGATTGAATATTGTTTTAATCCCATCTATTGGAATTATCGGAGCTGCAATTGCAACAAGTATTTCATATGGTGTTTGGCTAATATTACTTTTATTTTATTTCTTCAACACAAAACTTGTAAATAATCCTAGAAGCCTATTATGGCAAAGAAGAGATTTTGAATACTTGTTTAATGAATTCAAGAAAATTGGATTTAAAAGGAAATCATGAGGCGAATTTTAATTATAACTTCATTATATCCTAATAGAATAAATTCTTCTCGCGGAATTTTCGTGAAGGAACAAGTAGAAAAACTGAAAATGGACAATGAAGTGGTTGTATTTGCTACCGAGAACTCAAGAATGAATTCATATGAGGTATTTTACAAGGATGATATTGAAGTGCATCAAACAAGAATCAATATACCGAGATTTATTCTATCACCATTTTTCTATTTTTTCTCCGTTAGGAAGAATCTTCTGAAACTACTTAGTAACTATGATCCAGATGTAATTCATATTCATGATTATAAGCATATGCCCGAGATCTTTACTTTAAGCTTTTTATTATGTAAAGAAAACATCAAAAAATCAGTCATTACTTTTCATAATTCAAGACAATTATTCGATAGCCATTTTAGTGTTCGATGGTTTTATTTAACAACATTGAAGTATGCTTTAAATAAATTTCCTAAAATAATTGTAGTTAGTAAAAAAGTAAGGGAGCTAATTCTACCATTCAGTAATAAACCTAGTAAAATCAATGTAATAGGTAATGGTGTAAGTAAGGATTTTCCAAAAATCATGAATACTGATTTGATAAAGTATCTTCCAAAACCTAATAGCTCATATAAGATTATCTCTGTAGGTAATCTTGTTAAATCTAAAGGATTTGATTTACTAATTGAGGTCGTTACTAAATTAAATAGTGAAGGACATGATGTTGAACTTGCAGTAATTGGAGAGGGAATAGAAAAGGATAACTTGGAAAACTTAATAATCAATAATAGTATGAAAAAAAGAATTCGATTATTGGGTAGAGTTAATCATTATATTGTGATGAACTTATACACTCACTATAATGCATTTGTTCTACCAAGTTGGAGTGAAACGTTTGGAATTGTTTATTTGGAAGCAATGCTAAGTAGAATTCCTGTTATAGGTGTTGAAGGTGAAGGAATAGATGGAGTAATTGTTGATGGTGAGAATGGATTTCTTGTTGAAAGAAATAGTGTTATTGATCTTGAAAAAACAATTCTGAAAATGATGTATTCAGATAATATTGAGAAAATAACAGAAAATGGATTTAATAAAGTTAATCAAGATCATCTTCTTGAGAATGTGATTGAACAAATTGAGAAAGTATATGAAAAATAAATTATTAATATTAGCAATGTACGATTTATCAGTGAGAAATATCGCTCCAGCTAGAAGGATGAGAGCAATTATTAATACTTTTCAAAAAATTAATGTACCCTTTGAATCAATTAGTGGATCTAGAAAGCAGAGAATGAATAATGCACTGAAGTTATTGTTTTCTAAAAGAACTAGTGATTTCTCGGGAGTTTACATAGAATCAACAAATAGTGGAATGCTATTTTCCGAGTTTCTCCTCTTATTAAAATTCAGAATAAAAAAAATACCAATATCTGTATATATTCGAGATATTTATCCAAAATATAAACAATATTGGCTATGGAATAATTATCGAGTAATTTTTGCACATTTATTTTGGTTATTTAGTTATTACGTTTATAAACAAATGTGCAAAGTAATTTATGTTCCAAGTGAATTAATGGCTCAAAAGCTTTCTTTAGAAAACTACAAAATCTTGCCACCAGGATTTAGCTCAAGTATTGAATTAGGAAGAGTTAAGCAAAACTCAATTTTTTATGCCGGTGGTACTGGACCACAATATGATATCGAATGTTTTTTATTGGTTTGTGAAAAACTTTCTAAAGAATTAGATATTTCAGTTACTTTCTTTTGTCGTAAGAATGAGATTAAAAAAATTGATAAATGGCAATCTGAAAGTTGGTTTAATATTCATCATAAAGATTTAGAACAATTAGATTTTCAACCACAAATAGCGGTTATACCACTAACTAATTCAGAATATGGGAACCTAGCTTTCCCAGTTAAACTAATGGATTACGTCAGTATCAACACACCAATGATAGTTTCCAATTCTACTGTAACTAAAAACTTCGTAAATCGTCATGAAATTGGGTTAGTTGCAGATTCAGGTAATATGGAAGATTATTATACAAAAACTAAGATTATACTCGAAAATCGGGAATTATATACGGAATTATTATCTAACGTATATGATCTGCAAAAAAATCCTGAGATAACTTGGGAATACAAATGTAAACAAATTATCAAGGATTTAAGCTCTTGACCAGTATAGATTAACGGTATTAAAAATGAAGAAAATTCTATTTTTAGCAGATGCTAGCTCTATTCATACTCAAAGAATGGCAGATCTATTTTCTGATCATGGTTATTATGTTGAAATTGTAAGCTTATTACCAGCGGAAAGTTCAAAGCATAATGTACACATAATTGAATCAAAGGCATATAATAAACGTAAGAGTAATCTAGAATACAACAGATTTGGTGTATTGATCGATTCAGTTAAGTATTGTCGGAAAATAATTAATAGATTTAAACCCGATTTTGTGCATGCCCATTTTGCTTCAAGTTATGGATTATTTGGTGCTTTGTCTGGATTTAAACCATTAATTGTTTCCATTTGGGGGTATGATGCTATAATTTTTCCTAAATTAAGCAACCTAAACAGAATTATCTTGAAATTTGTTTTTCATCGAGCTGATAAAATATTTGCAACTTCTGAATTCTTATGTAAAGAATCTAGGATTTATACAACAAAATCAATTACAAGAACTCCTTTTGGAGTAGATATTGAAAAATTCAATTGCAAGAAGAATGATTCAGAGAATTTTATTGTAGGAATCACTAAAGGCCTAAGATTATTATATGGATACAAATACTTAATAGAGGCGATAGAAATTGTCAAAAAAGATATTCCTGAGATTGAATTACAGATTATTGGAGAAGGTGAGGATAGAGAGAAGATCGAAAAGATAATAGAACAAAAAAATATGGAAAATAAGGTAAAACTTTTTGGAAGAATACCTCACGAGAAAATTGAAAAGTACATCTGCAATTTTGATGTTGCAGTATTCCCTTCTATAGAATATGAATCGTTTGGGGTGTCTGTATTAGAAGTAGCAGCAAGTGGAGTTCCCTCAATAGTTTCTGATATAGGTGGACTACCAGAAGTTATAGAAGATAATAAAACTGGATTTCTTGTACCTCCTAAAAATGCAAAGGAAATAGCAAAGAAGATACTACTATTGTATAACGATAGAGAACTAAGGTGGGAGATGTCAAAAAATGCTGTTAATTTTGTAAAAGAAAACTATAATTGGTTAGATAACTCAAATATTATACTAAATGAATATGAGAAGTTTAAACAAAAGAGTTGAAAAAAAGTGCAAAAGGTAATATGAAAATACTATACATTACTCAATATTTTTTCCCAGAGATTGGAGCCACTACAAATAGAGCCCTGGCAAATGTTAGATACTTAGCTAATAAAATGCATGATGTCACTGTTCTAACCGAACTTCCAAATCATCCTAAAGGTGTCTTTTTCAAAGGTTACAAACATAAAATCTCAATGAAAGAGAAAATGGAAAATTTTATTATCAATAGAGTTTGGGTTTTTACTTCTAGAAAAAAGAATTTTATTACGCGGATTTTATTTTATATTAGTTTCATGTTCATGGGTTTTTTAAATGCAATGTTACAATGGAAGAATTATGATCTAATTTATATATCATCACCTCCACTTTTTGTAGCTGGAATTGGTCTGATGTTAAAAGCATTTCACCCAAAAGTTCGTATTGTATTTGAAGTGAGAGATCTTTGGCCTAAATCTGCAATTGATCTTGGTGAATTGAATAATAAGAGAGCGATTAAACTGGCAGAAAAATTAGAAAATGCAATATACACAAAATCAGATCTTATTGTTGGATTGACAGAGGGGATTAAAGATTATGTATCAAAAAAATTCCCAGATAAAACAATATGTATCCCAAATGGAGTTGATTTAACCCTATATAATAAAGTATCAGAGAGAGATCGTCGTTTTAAAGTTTGTTATACTGGAACTATGGGTTTGATACATAGTGTTGATACAATTATTGAAGCAGCAAAAATATTACGAAATGAGGATATCGAATTCCAATTTATAGGAGATGGTGCGAAGAAAAATGATATGATTGCTTTGTCAGAAGAATATGACTTGGATAAAGTAAAATTTATTGAAAGTGTGCCAATCGAGAAGATACAATACTACCTATCTAAAGCATCAATAGGGATAAGTACAACTAAGAAGTTTGAGTTATGTAAGGGAACAATTCCAGTTAAGATTTTTGGATATATGGCATGTGAACTTCCAGTAATCATTTCAGGTTGGGGTGAATCTGTAGATATTATTGATAAAGCTGGTTGTGGGTTATGTGTAGATGTAGAGAATTCAGAGCAATTAGCTGAAAAAATCCTTTATTTAAAAAATAACTCTGAGGAATTAGCTTCAATGGGGAAGTCGGGTCGTGAATTTGTTGAAAAATATTATAATCGTGAAAAGCAAGCTGAACAGATAGAATTTGAGATTAATAAAATCGTAGGATACAACAAATGAAACTTATGACAATAATTGGTGCAAGACCGCAGTTTATAAAAGCAGCAGTAGTCAGCAGAGAAATTGCAAAGCATAGTGAAATTAAAGAGATCATTGTTCATACCGGGCAACACTTTGATGCTAATATGAGCGAGATCTTCTTTGAGCAGATGCACATTCCCAAACCAGACTATAATCTTGAGATAAACAGTCTTTCTCATGGTGCAATGACCGGGAGGATGATAGAAAAAATTGAAGAAGTATTACTTGATGAAAAACCTGATTGGATTCTGATTTATGGTGATACAAATTCCACTATTGCTGGGTCTTTAGCTGCTAAAAAGCTCCATATCAAAGTTGCTCATGTAGAAGCTGGCTTGCGTTCCTTTAATAGAAATATGCCGGAAGAAATTAACAGAATACTAACAGATAAAATCAGTGATATACTATTTTGTCCAACAGATACTGCGGTGCAGAATCTACAGAATGAAGGTATAGGAAAGAATTCGCTTACACAAATTGTAAAGTGTGGTGATGTTATGCAGGATGCAGCTATTTTTTACACTGATCTTGCACAGAAACCTGAAATTGAGGTTCCAGAGGAATTCATTCTGGCAACAATACATCGAGCAGAAAATACTGATGATCCTAAACGTTTGACTTCAATTTTTAATGCTCTCAATAAAATCTCACATAAACTTCCTATAATTCTTCCACTTCATCCGCGAACAAAGAAAATTATCTCCATTTCAAAACTTATAACAACTAACTCACAACTTATCTTTATTGATCCGGTTGGATATTTAGAGATGATCTATTTACTACAGAATTGCTCATTGGTAATGACCGATAGTGGTGGTTTGCAAAAAGAAGCATTTTTCTTTAGAAAACCATGTGTTACATTAAGAGATGAAACTGAATGGGTGGAACTTGTAGAAAATGGCTTTAATGAAATTGTTGGAGCAAATGAGAATAAAATTATCTCAGGTTATAAAAAAATGAGTAAAAAACAAAATGACTACAAAATCAATTTATACGGAAATGGTGAAGCTTCAGAAAAAATAATCAATAAATTATTAGAATAGCATAAAACAATAAAAAGTAAGGACATAGCCTTCTTAAAAGCCCTGAATTAGCAGGGCTTTTTGCAATGTAAGAAAAAAAGTTATTGACAAATAGATCTCTAGTGTACCACTTGACCCATACAGTAAAACAGAAGGAGGTAAAATGAAGTTTGATGAAAGTACTCCAATCTATCTACAGATAAAAGATGAGATAGAAAAAGCAATCATCTTTGGTTCTTTAGAAGAAGAAGAAGCTGTGCCTTCAATCCGCATTATGGCTAAACAATACAGGTTAAATCCTCAGACGGTTTCAAATGCCATTAGTGAGCTTCTTAACGAAGGTATTCTTTTTAAGAAAAGAGGAATTGGGATGTTTGTGGAAAAAGGTGCACAGAAGAAATTAAAGGCTAAAACCTATGATGAATTTATAGAAGCAGATCTAAGAAAGCTAGTATCAAAAAGCAGATCACTTGGCGTTTCCAAACTAGATCTAGTAAAATTAATTGAAGAATCCTATGATAGAGGAGGGGAGAAGTGACACAGCAGAATATAATTAAAGTGAATAATCTGACAAAATATTATGGGAAATTCAAGGCACTTGATAATGTTGAACTTGAAATACCAGCAGGTAGAATAATTGGATTACTCGGAAAAAATGGAGCGGGAAAGTCAACATTTATGAGATGCATTCTTGGCTTTTTAAAACATAAGGGAGAAATTGACATATTAGGAAAACCAATAAAGAGACATCAGGAATCAGTCCATGAGGATATTGCATTCATACCAGATGTAAACAGCTTAGATGATAGATTAACTGTAAAACAGACAATGGATTATGTCTCTGCCATAAACAGCTCTTGGAATAATGAAAAAGCAATGGAATTACTTGCCAGCAGTGATCTCAAACCTGAAAAAAAGGTAGCAAACCTTTCCAAAGGGATGAAAACAAAGCTATATCTTCTCATTACACTTTCATTAGATGTAAAAATATTGCTTTTAGATGAACCAACACTCGGCTTAGATATTGTTTTCAGAAAAGAATTCTTTAATACAATTCTAGGTGAATTCTATGATGAAACAAAAACCATAATTATTTCTACACATCAGGTTGAGGAAGTTGAGCAAATTTTACAAGACATCATTTTTATTGATGAAGGAAAGATAATCTTACAAGAGAATATTGAAGAATTAAAGAATCAATATTCAATTTTTACTGTCCCTTCAGATCAAAAAGAGAAACTAGAACAACACAATCCAAAGATCATTAGCAAGACTTTAGGAAATGTGAGTGCAGTATTAGATAGCAGCATTGAAATTGCTGATGCACAGATTAATAGACCAACACTTTCCGACTTATTCTTAGAAAAAGTAGGAGGATCAAATGAAAAAGTTTAAAGCTCTACTAATAAAAGATCTTCAGATCAGTAAAAAAACATTAATGATTCCATTATGGATAACAGCTGGATTTTATCTTCTGATTCTCTTGATATCTGCTGTAGCATATTTCACTGGTGACCTAAATTTTGATTTCGGACAAATTCAAGGAACACCACCTTCAGAAAGCATTAATTACATTGTGAATATTGCTATTATGGGATTACCAGGACTCATTAGTTTGATCTTCATAATAATTCTTACACAAGGTGCGCTTAACGAAAATATCAGGAATAACAGTGAATTATTTCATCGTTCTCAACCTGTATCTATCTGGTATCAATCATTATCTAGATATATTGTAGGAATTGCCGGGAACTGGCTTGCGCTTTTTGTTATTGCTCTATTTAATTTCATAGTAGTAGCAATAATTATGGCTTCAGTAGATGAATTCATTTTCAATACTGCTTTTGCGGGAATGGCACAATCTGTTATTTCATTTATGAAAACAGGAATAATTATTGGAAGTTTAACATTCTTCTGCTCAGCAGTTTTCAAAGATAAAGCTTTCTTGCAGGGGTTGGCAATTATAGTAGGAGTACAATTCCTATTTATAATACTTAATGCGTTAATGCAATGGCATTTACCGCTTCCATTAAACTACATAATAAAATTAGTTAATGTTGCCACACCATCAGCTATGGATAACGAGCTTGTTAATGAAAACATTGTTTTCTATATTGAAGAAGCATGGATGAGAATTTTAATTAATTGGAAAGCATTGTTACAAATGTCTGTTAGCGGTGTTCTATTTGTGGTAGCAACACTAATTTACAAGAATAAAGAGATAAAATAGGGTCGAAAGGGGGAAAAATGAAAAGATCTATTTTTATTATGATGATGTTGGCAGCAGTTATTGGCCTGTCAGCTGTTACACAAGAAGTTCTTATGAACGAGAAAAACATTATTTTAGAATTCGATAACGTTAACATAAAAGAAATTGAATTTATAGAAGGTAATGTTATTGTGATCGAACATAGCAAAAATTTTGATGTGGAGATCATTCAGGAAAAGGGTAAGATGATTGTCAAATCAGAAAATATTGCAAAAGTTGAACTTGAGTTACCCATAGAGAAAACTTATACATTAATGGAAAATGAAGCTAAAATCGAATTTGATTATAGCAGAGTAACTATAATTGAAGATGAAACCACAGTTGTAGAATTCCGTGATGGTGGTTTATTTGTTACTGAGGGTGAAGATACCGTCGAGATTAGCGCAGATGGTATTATTGTTCATGACGATGATGAACACGTTGAGATCAGTTCTAGCGGTATTATCATTGATTCACCCGATGAACAGCAGCGAATTACTGGATTTTGGGGTCAACTTCTAGGTGGAGCGATCAATTTTATAACTAAGCACTCAATTGGCTGGATTGGGAATAATCCGGGGTTTATAGTTAAACATATTGTGAATGATGGTGAATATCATGGAGGAGTTAATATAGATTTTGACTCACCAGATAAAAAAAAGATCACAAAAGAATTCCATGAAACATTCCAACCAAAACGAGGTTGCAAACTCAATGTTCATAATAGAAATGGCTCTGTTGAGATAGAAAGTTGGGAAAATGATTATATCGATATTTTTGCCACTTTAGAAACAAGAAAATCTGAAGAAGAATTTGATAAGATCAAGATAGAGGTGCTAGATAATTGTACTATCAAAACCACATCACTCAAGAAGAACCCTAAAGTAAGTGTGCATTACCAGATAAAAGTACCTGATGGTGTCAAAATTAGCAGTATAAGCTCAAGTAATGGTTCTATTGATATTAGCGAATGTGAAGGAAAGATGAACCTGAAAACAAGTAACGGAAGCATAGAAATTGAAGATTCTGAAGGTAGTTTTACAGCAAATACAAGTAATGGTAAAATTGAATTTGAGAATCTTCAAGGGGTAGCAGAAGCTCATACTTCAAATGGTTCAATTAAAGTATCAGGGACTTCCAACTTTAAAAAAGCAGTAACTTCAAATGGGAAGATTATTTTAGAAATTGATGAAAAACTAAAGGATGATATCTACCTTTCCACTTCAAATGGTTCAATCAAAATTTATCTCGATCTATCACTTGATCTGAAGGTTAAGGCTTCAACATCTAATGCACGAATAGATCTAAATGGTATAGAAATAACAACATCAGTATTATCAAGTGACTATATTTCAGGTAAAATAAATAAAGGTGGGAAGATGATAACTGCCAAAACCAGTAATGGAAGTATTAAGTTTTATAAACTGGAGAAGTAAAATGAGATTTGCAAAATTAAGAGCATTAATTAATAAAGTAACAAAGTGGCTTAGTGAGTTTTATCAACATACTAAGTGCTTAAAAAGCTTTAGCTAGATTGTATTTATGAGTGTTCTTTTAGCTTTAAATGAAGCGATCTCAGTTAATTATGAAGTTGATTTTGCAAAAATAAATTTAATAAAAAATAGAGTATTTTTTCGGAAATCCGAGAGCCGACTCATAAAAAATGGAGATCGTTTTGCAATGCAAAGCCGACTCCTAGGAGAAAAAAAAATGAAAAAAGGATTAGTAGTATTAGTACTGTTTGCGCTTGCACTCACTTTAAGTGCGCAAACATCGATCGCAACAACAGATAATTTTATGGCACCAAAGGTAAATCCAGCTGCAATAGGTGTTGGGAATGCCAGTGGAATCTCATTTATTGGGAATTATGATGAAGATGGAGTGTTTGAAGATTATTACTCGTTGATAATTGGAGGAGATAATGTTAGTTATGTTCTCGATAGAGTTATGGATGACAACTATCATAGACTTGCAATGAATAGCTTGAAATCTGATTTTCTCCCAAATGTATATTTTGGATTGTCTTGGGACTGGAAGAATAAGCATTTCAAACAGGGAGACATTGAAGAGTCAATTTTAATTCGACCTAATGATTACTTGTCTATGGGAGCCGTTGTAAAAGGATTCTTTGATGATAAAACAACTTATGATTTTGGTATAGCGGTTCGCCCGGTATTTTTTGAAAGCAAATGGACGGATAAACTTACAATAAGTGCAGATACAAACTATGACAGAGAGAATTTTTCTAAACCTGTTGTAGGAGTTCAAACAGAAATATTAGATGGGATTAAACTTGGTGGCTCTTATAATATGGAAAATGAAACAATCGGTATTGATTTTGGAATATCTTTTGGTAACTTTGGAATTGGAAGTGGTATAAGTGCAGATACAGAGAACGAATTCTCTCATGGACAATATTATCTGAGTGCATCAGAAAAAGCATTTAAGACCATTATTGGTACTCAGAAGAATTACTTTTTAGATTACAAACTCACTGGTGAAATTGTAGAAAAGAATCCGGTACAGAAGTTTGGTCCTTTCAAGGTCGTGATGTCTAAAGGAAAAACATTATCAGGACTCATCAAAGAGATCGAGAAACTTAAAAAAGATGAAAATGTGAAAGGTCTTGTATTCAAATCAAGTAATTTCAGTGCAAAATTTGCACAGCGTGCTGAGCTAAAGAAAGCATTCCTAGATTTCAAATCAGCTGGGAAGAGCATTGTTTTCTATTATGAAGGAATTAGCGGAGCTAACTATGCTTTTGCAGCTTCTATAGCCGATCAGATCTATCTCAATCCAATTGGGTCGATCGACCTAAAAGGTATCTCAGTTAACATGCCTTATTTCAAAGATCTGTTGGATACTCTAGGAGTTGATGTAATTAATTTGAAGAGTCATGATTATAAGACTGCAGGAAATTCCATTAGTGAAAGTAATATGACAGATGCGGAACGCGAAACTTATGAAGCATTACTGGATGATCTATTTGATGAAATCGTAATGATGATAAAAGAGGGTAGAGGTGAGAAACTAACAAAATCTGTTGAGCAATTAATTGATGAAGGACCATATTGGGATGCTGAACTTGCTTTTGAACTTGGTCTTATAGATGGTGTGATCTACGAAGATGAGTTGGAAGATAAGATCAAAGATAATTATCAGTCTGCCAAAATTGTAGAAAAATATCAAAATGAAGTTGCGACTACTAAATGGAGTAAATCCAAAAAAGATAAAGTTGCACTTATCTATGCAGTTGGAAGTATACATTCTGGAGAAGGAACTCCTGGAAAATCAATAGGTTCTGTTACAACTGCTAAAGCAATAAAACAAGCACGTGAAGACAAATCTGTAAAAGGTATAATTATCCGTGTAGATAGTGGTGGTGGCTCAGCACTTGCATCTGATGTTATCGGAAGAGAAGTTGAACTTTGCAAAACCGGAAAAAATGCTAAACCTGTTATCGTATCTATGGGTGGAGTTGCTGCTAGTGGTGGTTACTATATAGCCGCAAAAGCTGATAAAATTATTGCACATCCATCCACGATCACAGGTTCTATTGGAGTCATTGGCATCTTCCCAATATTTGAGAGATTGTATGAAAAGATACATGTAAACTGGAATACTGTGAAGAAAGGTAAACATGCTGATCTTTATTCAACTCACAGATTCCCAACAGAAGAAGAACAAAAAATGGGTCAAGAATCCATTAAACACTTCTATGATAGATTCATTGGAATCGTTGCAGAAGGACGTGATCTATCTAAAGAAGATGTTCACAAAATTGCACAAGGTAGAGTTTGGACCGGCAAGAAGGCTTTCCAACTTGGTCTAGTTGATGCTCTTGGTGGAATGGATCTGGCTGTTACTGAAATGAAAAAAATGGCAGAACTTAAGCATGAAGTGAAACTTGTTGAGTTCGAAGGTGATGATGATGATAATTCATTCAAGATCGGAATGAACGCTTCATCTTTTATCCCAGAAGGCTTAAAAACAGTTTGGGATTTTGGAACAAAAATGAAAAAATTTGAAGGTGAAAATATCTTAATGATATTGCCAGTAGAACCGGAAATTAAATAACTCTCCCCTAAATGGAAAGCCCTGTTTCGCAAAGCGAGCAGGGCTTTTTTATTCTTACTAATTAAATTGGAAGTTTGTTAATGCTTACCAACTGCCCAGAATCCTTTTGGAGATCAGGATGTTATCGGTTTGATATTACAATAATTTAGTTTCCCTTTTACCCAACATTGGTCCTTCTTTATATAGGATGGCAAAAACAACTACCATAAAAATGATTGCTATAAGTCCTGTATCAACGAAATCATTGATTACCAGAGAATCTGCGTTAAAGATTGTTTTTAATCCGGTCGAATCATTCATGAGACCATGAAAAGCTACGCCGATGAGAATGCTACCGCCCAAACGATTATAGAAATATGTGATGACAATGCAATACAAGATGCAGACGAGAGTGAAAATGAAATAAAAACTTAAGAAATATGAGGGACTGGAAAACAAAATATCTATTTTAATAGGAACATGCCACAATGACCAGATAATTCCCAGAATAATGCTGGACTGTAAGGGAGTGAATTTCATTTGCAGGCGGGGGAGTGCAAAACCTCGCCAACCAATCTCTTCCATTAATCCACCACCATCGAAAAATAGACTTGTAACGAAAATGAAGAATATTTCCCAGATAGTATAAACCGTGTTAATTTTGAAAAATTCTTGCGGTTCCACATCACTTATATAATTTCTCAGAATCGAAAACACAACATTAATGCCAACAGTAAGTAGAATCGCCTGCAACCAGATACTCAATCCTTTTTTGAAAGGTAATTCCGGTGCCCAGAATCTGAATTTCTTAAATAATTCAATTACTCCTACTTTTTGTTTTAGGATAAAGGACGAGATAATTCCCGAAACTGAAGCAGTAGCAGGCCAAGCCAGCAAAATGAAAGCAAACCATGCTCCCCCAGACACTTTAAGTGCAATGGGAAGAGAAAATAGAATGTTGGTATTGTAGCCTTTTCCATCAGTTACTATATCGATATCTTTACCAAAATCAGGGAATTTTGTAAAAATAATTAAAGCGATAGGAATCAAGGCAGTGGCCAGCAGAATAGCTAAAATCCAAAACATTAATACTGGACGCTTTTGAAAGATCTCTTTAAATTTTTTCATTTATATTACTCCTTATCATAATTGATTTCTAAATAGTTTAAAAAAAGACGTAAACATTCATCGTGCAATTCCTGATGCTCTATTGTATTCTTTTCCTTATTGGAAATATCTTCAAAGATTATTTTGTCTCCAATATAAATATCAAGTAAGATCAGTATAAAAGTGAGAGCATTTTTAGGATTGGGATGATTTATTTCGTGCATACATGGTTCAAATAAACGCTCTATCTCTTGCTGATACTGTTCATTTTTATTTAATCGAGCCTCAGGAATTGATTTCAATTTTGTAATATTGTAAATATATCTTGCTCGTAACATACCGCTTTCTTGTTGATTCACTTTTACATATTCCTTAATAAAAAGTGATGCCCTGCTTACTATATCAGTTGGAAGATCTTGCATATTATATTCTTGAACAATCTCTATTAACCAATCCTGGTAGCGGTCAAGTAAACATTCTAACAGGTTGTTTTTAGATTTGAAGAGCGAATAGAAAGATCCTATTGAGGAATTTGCTTTTTTAACAATTTCTTGAATATTTGCTTTATCAAAGGTTCTATCGATCAGCATTTGTTGGGCAGTATCTAAGATACTCTCCATTGTTTTTTTACTGCGTGCTTGTTTTGGTTTACTTATCTTCAATGATTCAGGCTTTAAACTCATATTTTACCTCATCTCCTTTTTTAGAATTAGAATACTAGTTCTAAAAAAGATAGGGAAGTTTTTACGTCAAGAATATTTTTATGTTTAATGATTAAAAAAATATATTGCTTACTTAATCTAGTGAAATATCCAATTTATACGGCACAAAATAGTTTAGAGACTGAATAAATATTTTTTAAAATCTATAAAATTATGATACTACCCGAAGAAACAAAAATTAAATAACTCCCCCCTAAATGGAAAGCCCTGTTTCGCTTAGCGAGCAGGGTTTTTGCTTCTTAAATTATGACTTCTATTCTACTGGAACTATGTGAACTAAAGTTCCATTCACAATTAACCCAATTCTATTACCTGTAAACTCAGTGTAATCAATGTCAATACCAATAATTGCATTTGCAGACTTATCTAAAGCTTTTTGCTTTAGTCGTGAAAATGCCATTTGTTTAGCTACCTGTAACTTTTTCTCAAATTTAGTTGATCGCTGCCCAAAAAAATCATTAAAATCACTAACTAACTCAGAAATTGGACCTGTACCTATTACGATTTCCACACTTTCAATTCCTAAATATTTTTCAACCTTATAACCTTCAACATTTACAGTTGTTGTTATAATAATCTTTTCTAATTCTGCTTTTACTTTTGGAAAGTTTTCCTTTTCTTTAAGCCTATATAGATCTTTACATGATTGACAATATAGGATGTCATTGATTTTATAACGATTATTGAGAACTGATAATGGTTTTCCACATTTTGAACATTTCATACTAACCTCCAAATATTTCCTTTTGCTAATTTAAAATATAATCTCTAAGTCTCTGCTGGTTCAACAATATTCGAAATTGCTTTCTATTTCTTATATGTCAAACTAAATACATTTAGCTAAAGCAATTGACAACAGAAGAGAGGAAAAAATATAAACAACCCTAAATAGGAATAATAATGAAAATAGATAAAATATGGGTTTATGCAGCAGCAATATTAGCTACTCTCTTCTGGGGATTTAGTTTTGTTTGGTTCAAACAGGCATTTCTAGTTTATAAACCCATCTCGATCGTATTTCTGCGACTTGCTATTGCAACAGTTGTATTGAATATTTATATAATAATAGCTGGTAAAACACAAAGTATAAGCAGGAAGGATCTTAAGCTGTTCTTACTTTTGGCATTCTTTGAACCATTTTGTTATTTTCTGGGTGAGAGTTTTGGTTTAACATTGATCTCTGCTACGGTTGGAGCAATAATAATTTCAACGATCCCTCTATTTACGCCGATCTTTACATATTTTCTAGTAAAAGAGAGAATTACAATTTATGGAATTGTAGGATTGATAGTTTCATTTTTTGGAGTTCTATTAATTGTGGTTAGAGATTACTCAGGTGCATCAACAATAAAAGGTGTAATACTAATGTTTATTGCTGTGTTTTCTGCAATTGGTTATGGTATTATGGTAAAAAAATTAGCAGTGAAGTATTCTGGGGTCACAATCGTAAAATGGCAGAATATATTTGGATTGATCTATTTCACACCTGTTTTTTTAATATTTGAGTGGTCTCATTTTATTTCTACAACTCCAACATTAAGCTCAATAATTACAATAACTAAACTAGCAATATTTCCATCTACGATGTCATTTATATTAATAGCTTATGTTATAAAGAAGGTTGGACTCATTAATGCCAATATTTTCGCCAATTTGATCCCAGTATTTACAGCAGTAATTGCTTATGTAATTCTTAAAGAATCTTTAGAACTACAAAAAATTATGGGAATACTTATTGTGATTTGTGGATTATTTGTTTCGCAAATTCCACAATTCATTGCAAAAAAAAGTAGGACTATTTAAACTTCACAATAAAATTCTTAAGAGGTAAGAAATCTTTTTTCTTCCAGATCAATTTGTAAAAGGTCTCAGTTTCTACTAACTCATCTGGTAAGTAAGAAAGGGAATCAATAGTAATTGTTTTGGGGAAAGTAAGGTCGTAATATGCCTGTTCAAAACCCTTTTCCCAGAAGATAGTAGTTTCCAGGATATACTCTGCTTTATTCCCATTTAGTTTTTGTTCATAAACAATTCTTGCAATTGTAGTATCCTGAGCTGGAATTATTACCATAAGATGTGCACCATTCTGATTCCAATGTATCACACTTGATGAATCGGAACGTGAAATACTTTCACAGAAAACATTATTGACCTTTCCATATAAACTATCTTGCGGAAATGGATAAAATAAACGTTGATGATATGTTTGCTCAGATGAATTATGTAGAAAGTATAAGCCATCTACGGAAAATGTAGAATCAGTTAGTGTGAAATGCAGATCTTCCTTGTAGAATCTTAATTCTCCTATAAGTAGGAATGGTAAAATTATGCAAATTAGGATTAGTACAGATCTTTTCATACTATTTAAGTAAAAGCATTTTACATTCTTTTAGTACTATTCCATCACCTACTAAGCGTGCAAAATAAACACCTGAAGCAATTTGATTCCCATTGCTATCCAAGCCATTCCAAGTAACTTCTTGCTGTTCATCAAGAACTTCATAAAAACTTTTAAGTGTTCTTACTTTTTGTCCTTTATTGTTGAAGATATCAATTACTATATCATTAACGTCAAGTGGAATACTAAATCGAATCGTTGTGGATGGATTGAAGGGATTAGGATATATACTCATTTGAGTATTAAGAAGCATCTTAAGAGATGGTGAAGAGTGAGTTATTGGTAATACAAATGTTCGAACCGTATTTGAATCTGGTGCTACATATATCATTGTATCAATATATGTAATTTCATTATATTTAACCAGTATATCATAACGGACGGTATACATTTCGTGCGAGAATTCACCGTCTATATTTGTGAAGATTTCATTAGCACCCATCGGAGGATAATATTCTAAAACGGCTCCTGCTAAGGGATTACCCTGTTCGTTGATCACATTACCACTAAAAGTTCCAGTAAAACCTTCAGCATCGTTAGGTTGCCCCATAGTAGGAGAATTATC
The DNA here is from genome assembly GCA_018654125.1 of Candidatus Cloacimonadota bacterium. The sequence goes on along the minus strand of JABIME010000279.1, from coordinate 7,203 downwards.
TCTGCAGTAATAATAAGCAGCTAAAGGAAGAACTGGATCAAGAAAGGCTTTTCTTACAAGTGATTCTCCTTCAAGAGGTGCCATACTGTAATTAGAACCACCATAATAAACATAACTAGATGGTTCGTTACCATATGGACCATCCCAACCTAACATAATTTCATCAAATTCTGTGTTAAGTTCATAAGGAATATTTAAATCATTTTTTGTAACTTCGATAATTCCAACTTCGGGAAAATTAATTGCATTGAAGTAACTGAAACCGGCATTACATTGCAGATAACACATTTCTAGTGAAGGGGGATCAACACCCATATTTTTTAATTCAAGATGCCATTCTCCATCTACCCATTGTAACTCTCGAGCATATGGACCTGGAATTATAATATTAGCATAACTAAAAGTGATACTTATAAAAAAAACAAAGACAAGTAAATATTTCATAAACACCTTCCTCGTGATATTGTAAATAGATTATCCTTTGTTCAATTCCTATTGTATCATCAATTTTTTTGTTATCTTAATCACAAAATCTTAAATGACTTTTCATTTAATTTATGTCAAATCAAAAAAAAGTTAGCATTAATATCCTTAATCTTTTCCTTTCTTCTATTTCCTCAATGCAGCTTTAGAGAATCTGCTTTCAGGAATATCAGTGTCGAACTTAATATCTTCAATTATGAATTCCGTACCTTTCCCTTTTTTCAGAACATCTTTAAAGATCATTCTTTTTGGATACCAGCGCTCATCGATCTGCATAACTTCCAATATCTCGGTTGTCTTCAGCAGTTTCCCACTTTTACCGTAACGTTCTTCTTTTATAGGGATTAGTTTCTCTTTATCGATCCACACTTTTTTCGTTTTATATGGTGCATCATCGGTGATAGCTGTTAATTCTAATTTCCAGCAACTGACATTATTGAAAATCTCCTCTCCAACTGTTTCTGCAAAGTAGGTCTCTGTTAGTTCATTTTCTTCCATCATATCTTCATACGAGATATCAGAGCCCATCATAGATTGGCGTAGCATGTGTCCGGAAATCTGGATCGTACGATCTGCAGATGGATTATATATCCACAACTTATCATCAAGTTTAAGCATTTTTGTGCCGGCATCTTTAGGTGGAGCCAGATATTCAGAGAAAGATCGGTCATCTCCTTCCGTCCACGATTTCAGTTTCATTGTTCTGCTGCCGCGTCTGCCATGAACGATCATCTGCGAGGTTGAGATCATATTTTTTGCATACATGTTATCATCTATTTGTTTAAGAATTTCATTTCCGTCCGGTAGTTCTGCAAAGACTAAAGTACAAAATAAGATTATTGTAAATATCAGTATCTTTTTCATGTCTCCAACTCCTTAAATAATTGTGTTGTGTTTCTTTTATAGATTCCGATTCCAGAAAAGATCGCTCCAATGACAGAGGCAAAAACTCCCGGGATAAAACCAATATAATAACTTGCTGGAGTTACTTGAGCATTCATTGTACTACCCATGATAAAATTTGCATCTCTCATTAATGAACCCATATCGAATCCTTTGTATTGTAGAAGATAAGAAAATGCGAGTCCGATAGCAGTACCGATAACTGTAGCTGCAATTCCAACTAAAATAGACTCAAGTATCAATGAACGGTAGATGTGCCCTTTACTCTCTCCAATTGCAAGTCGTACTCCTATCTCTCCATAACGTCTGATTCCATTCATCAAACCGGAATTCCATAAAACCAGAGACATAATGAAAATGAATACAAAAACAAAAATATTCAATCTCTGATTCATTGAATTTAGCATGAAGTCCATGTTGCCTTGTTTTCTTAGAGGCAGCATAATGTCAGAAAACTCATCATTTTCATCATTGTATTTTGCATTAAAAACATCAGCGATCTCAAATGTAGGGAGTTCTTTATATTCAGGTAGGAAACCAAGAATTTCACTGGCAGAATCTTCCATGTCTAGAAATGATCGAACATCAGAAATATCTACGATCACTGCTCCTCGATCCATTGCCTGAACACCAAAACGAACCATTCCGCAAACTGTGAAATTATTCATTGCCATCGAACCATGTATTGTGCTACCGATAATCGTAACCTTATCATTAATATTAATTCCAAGTTTATCTGCCACTTCACTACTAATTAATATTTCTCCCTGCTTGGTTGGCAGATTACCATTTGAAAGAGCTTCTTCCAGGTTCAGAAGATCTTTTTCAAATGAATCAGAAAGAATATCTACACCAAAGCCGATAACTTCTCCCTGGCTCAATGTTTCTCCTTCTTCATCAGGCAGATCCAGCAGACCACCAAAATAGATGCGAGGTTGCCACTGCATTTCGGGATATTCACTGGATAGCATTCCGATTTTCTCGTTTACATTCATCAATCCCAGGTCATATGGTTTTTGATCGATCAAATCATTATATGCTCTAGTTATTATTTTTACGTGTCCTGTATCAAATCTGGCATTTTCCCTTATGAACATGGTCACGAATCCCATCATCCAACTATACATGAGAACAGTAAATATAACTCCTGTTGCAATGATCATAATAGGGAAGAGGCTTCTAGAGCGATCCCGCAAGAGTCCTTTAGCTAGAAATTTTAACATATCACTCTCCTCACCTTGTCATCTTTCCGCGCAGAGCATCGGTTGGTTTTAATTTCGCTATCTTTCTAGTGGGAAGAAAACTAACTATGGTTGTTGTTATCAGAACCAGTATTATTGTTCCTACAACCAGTTTCCATCCATAAACAGGATAGAGTGCATCATCCAAACCACTCAGCCCCCATTCTTTGGCATCGGTTCCAAGCTGCATTCCTACTTTTTCAAAATGTCTCAATAATGGGATCCCATAAATTGCTCCCATAAATATAGCCATAATTGCATGAAGAACACCTTCTAATGTAAATAATTGAATTATTTTGGAACGCGTCATTCCCATAGCCATCATGGTTCCCATCTCTTTTCTACGTCGAAAAATCGCAAGTATCTGTGTATCAAAAATTGCTATCATAGCCAGGAAAAGTAGTATTGCATACATGATAGAAGAACCCATGGTCTTTGCCTGGATCATGTTTGTAAGATCGATTAGCAGAAAATCCAGATCTTTATGTTCCCAACCGGAAATTTCTTTATTATACATTTCATCTTTTATTGTGATGATCGTTGCTTCATTTGGAAGATCCAGCATTTCTTGCAGAGTTTGTAAAGACATCCAGATCTGGTTGCTTTCTACAGTGAGTACAGTAGTAGAAAAAACGTGAGCTATCTTGATATCTCGGGCATCATAAGTTCCATTTTTGTCACGCCAGCGTAATACGATGTAATCACCTTCTTTAATATTTAGGTTGTCAGCAAATCCGGAGCCAATGATACAATTGATCTCTCCATCATTATCTGTAAGGTATTTTGTTGGAAGCTCGATCATGCTCTGATTCGGATCAATTCCTTTAAGTACAATATTTCTCATTCTCCCTTCGGGATAGATCGTGGCTGGAGAAAGCAGAATTGAAATTGCATTACTTTCTATTATCATCTTTTGTAGATCTTCGGGAATTGCTGCGTGGCTGTCTTCCAATGTAAACGGATCATACGGATCATAGCTCTCTTGCCAGTATTGTCCACCTGCAAAATCCCAATTCTTCATTTCACGGGAAGCATCATCCTGCCAGCCCACAAAGAATCCTTGTAAAGCGATTATTGCGAAATATGAGAGGGAAAGGATGAATATGTTCAGCCAAGTTCGAAGTCCTGCTCCCAAAATATTTTTTGTTGCTAGTTTGAAAATCATGATCAACCTCCATTGACTATTTCATCATTAGAAATCTTGCCATCAAGAAGCGTGATCTTTCGCTTAAGGTAGGAAATTACTTTTGCATCATGGGTAGAAAATATAAATGTTGTTCCCAATTCCTCGTTGATTTTTCTCATTGTTTTTAGTATGTGATGAGAATTCTCTGCATCAAGATTAGCTGTTGGCTCATCTGCCAGAACAATATCAGGTTTTTTTACAATAGCTCTGGCAATTGCCACACGCTGGCATTCACCACCGGAAAGTTGAGCCGGTCTTGATTTTATCTTATCTGTTAACCCAACCCATTCCAATGCATCTAAAACAGCTTTCTTACGTTCAGATGCAGACATTCCCAATAGAATAAGTGGGAATTCTACGTTCTCATAAACTGTGTAAACGGGCAGCAGATTATAAGTTTGAAAAATAAAACCAATATGCTCACTGCGCAGGCGGGAAGATTGTTTAGCAGATAGAGTTTTGATCTCTTTCCCCATTACTTCTACAGAACCCTCTGTTTGTACATCAAGTGAACCAATAATATTAAGTAATGTTGTTTTTCCTGAACCGCTAGGTCCTACAATTCCAGTAAATTCACCTTTTTTAAATTCCAGTTCAATACTCTTTAATGCAGTAAATTTTCCTCTGCCAATCGGATAATTCTTTAGCATTTCCTTAATTGTAATTTGAGCCATATTCACTCCTCTATTTATTTAAAATTTCTTTTCTATTATTAATTGAATCGATTTATCGTCATTTATTTTATCAATATTTCCAAAGCAATTTATGTATAATGAAAGAAAATCGTAATTTCGATTATACGATAAAAACCAGTTGTAAAGCTCTGGTTGCCAATTATACGTTAATATACTTCTTACAGAATCAAACATTCCAAGAGGATAACTTATAAGTAATGAACTGGCTCCGGTTCTATCTGATGGATTCCAAATGTCTTCTTGAACTTCTGAAAAATATTGATGTTCAAGCAGGCTGTAAATTCCATTTCCAATTCCAAAAGTGTAATCAGTTCCTAAAGTAAGTTGTCTTGAGTAATTGTTTTGCTGAGAGTTACTATAAACATTTAAACATGATTCTATCCAAAACCCTAAAGCCATATCCCATCGAAGATCAATCCCATATTTTGTTTCTGTATTGAAAGTTTGCGTATCAGTTGGACTGTGATGTGCAGAAAAGCCTGCTTCACAATATTGGAACGGATACTGAATTCTTCCACCAAACTCAAGATTATCTTCTTCATAAAAGAATTTTTCAAAAGAAGTATCATTCCGATCTCCCCAAATCCCCCATAGCCAGATGTTTGCATTATTTATGAAGTAGTATCTTCCAAGAAGTGCTTTTACACCTTCTGTCATTTGGGTTGGATCATTTGGATCGATGTTGTCAAACCATTGAAGTGAGCGGAGAATTTGGGCAGGACCAAAATTTATCTTTTGCAATCCAATTCTAATTTCAGATTGAGAAGTTGAATATCTTAACCAGCTTCTATAGAGGTCTCCTGTAATCTTGAATTCATTGTTTTGATGTTTCCCATGATTATTTATTCTTACTAGTTTTAAATTAAAATCGTATGAAATTTCTGAATCCAGATAATGATCATCACTTTGGATAAGGTCAAAAACTAATGTTGGTTTATAATTCAAGTCAGTGTCAAAGTTGCTTTGATCTATGTAGAATGTAGAAGTTGAAGTAATTTGATGTGTTAACTTCCACTCAATACTATTGATTTGAATTCCTATCAAAACTAAAAAGAAAGTTAAAATGGTCTTTTTCATTTCGTACTCACTAGTTTTTCTTTGAAAGCTTCAAAGAATTTTTTGTCAAAAGCGATTACTGAATTTTCAGGTGCATTAAGCATTCTTTCAACCGATCTTTGATAGATCGATAAATTGTTAATTATCTCATCAAGTTTTTCTGGATGATTTGTTAGTTGTAATATTAGTTTAGCGTTATGTTCTGCAATGCTCATTCCAAAGAGCAGAACTATTCTAGCCATAACCTCAGGCTTCTCAATATTAAACAAAGCTTCTTCTTTTCCTTGTTGGAAAATCTTTGCTAAAAGTGGTACAAAATGCTCAAGTGACTTATTTTGAAATTTGAATCGCAATAATAAATTATCATCACTATAAAGTGCTTCAGTGATAGTCATAATAAAGTCAATATTCTCAACTTTGTAAGAGCCGGATTCATAGTACATGTTATTCAATTTTTCAATGGCATTCAGATTTTGATCATTCACACCAGCTTCTATTCTACTTTTAATATTTTGAGAAAGGAAAGCAGCTAATGAGTCTAGAAGCTCTTCTTTTGATTTAAAGTAGTGATAGAATGCACCTTTAGAAATTCCTAATGCATCAATGACCATACTTACAGATGTTTTAGCATAACCATGAGTATAAAATAGTTCTTGAGCTTTCTGCAAAATCTCACTGCGTCTTTCCTCTGCTTTTTTCACAATTCGAGCCATTTATCTACATCCTTTTATTCTTACTGACCGACCGTCGGTCTATATAATTTAATTAATGAATCTTTGTAAAGTATTTTTTTGAATTTGTTATAATAATTAGTAAAAAAAAGTGAGTTAATTCAGTATTCTAAAATTTATTTGTCCAGAAGTGCTAGTTAATATTAGTCGAGCACGAATTGCCTGATTCTCATTATATCCAAGTTCAGTGCCCCATCCCTTTACTATTAATCTATCTCTACTAGCAACTCGCACAAGAATTCTTCCATTATCAGTTTCCAAATATCTGCTATTACGAGATATTGGATAACCGCACCAAACATAAAATCCCTCTGGATCCCAATCCCCTGCACCACCTCCCATATTGGCTGTGGTTTTATTATATGAGATAGCTAAAACAGCTATGTTATACATATCCTGAATAATTGCAGATCTATTTGATTGTTGAGCACGTAATTTAAATAAACCAATTGCGCCTACAATTGAAACTGAAACAATGATTAAACTAAGAACAATAAGTAATAATTGTTGCGTCCCCATATATCTCTCCGATGTTTTTCAATTTTCATTTCTAAGAAAGTGTTTTAGATATTATGTGTCAATTCATTTAATCTTAATTATAAACAAAAAAACTGGCAAGTGTTAACCTGCCAGTTTATATTAATAATCTTTTAATAATTATTTTCTAGGAAGATTCACTTTATCAAATTCGATCTTGTCTTTAACGATTTGTGTTGGTTCATCATTTGTTATTATGCATCTGTTATTCGAAACAGTAATAGTACAAACTTCCCACCAAGCTGCAGGATCAGTTCCATTAAAATCATCCACTATAAAATGATGTGGACCATAAACAGCTTCTAATTCTCCATCAAAGAATACTTGAACAGAAGCATCAGAGAAACTATCACTATCGAGTGAGTAGCTAT
>JABIME010000278.1 GCA_018654125.1 Candidatus Cloacimonadota bacterium | reverse complement strand
GTGCTATAGATTCCCGCGAAAGGTTGAGATTGTGAATCTTCTAATAATCCTGAAGACCGTACAGCAATTGGATTATCATTCACATTCAGGATTATTTTCAATTTTCTTTTTAAAGTGGTGCTAAGCTCACCACTTAAAAATATCTCTTCGATCTGATTATCTTCTGCGGTAATATTTTGTAAAAGTGAAACCACATCATCAAACTCATGAGAATCATCTGATATTTCGTTTGAAGAGAGTTCTAGAACAGCTTCTTTAATATTGTTATTCCTAATAAAATCATCAAATTCATCAGTTCCGATAATAAAAGTTTTTGGCATTTTTATATTTATATCACTATACTCTGCATCAATATCTAAAGAATTTAATAGTGAGTTTAAAAAAGCTAATCCACGTCCTTTTCCACCTAACGAACCATCACAAAGCCTAATTATCTGTCCCTCAGGATCAATATTATTCCTATCAAATTCAATTACTCGTCCTCTATTCTTTTTCAATCGAATCTCTTCAAAGACCATTTTTAAATATTTTCTTAAACTTTCAGGTTCCGGGAAACTTTCAATTCCAATCGGTCTAATACGCTTTGCTATCTGTATCTCACCATGAGCAATAAGCCAAGAAGAGAAGTGGTTTTTCTTACCATGATAAAGAATTGAATCAACAGGCACTTTTGAGATCAGACTTTCAAACTCAAGCATATTGGCTGCTCTTGCAATTTCTTTTCCTGCATTATCTCTTAATATCAAATCTCCAAAACCTAGATTTTTTAAAATGAATTTACGAAGATCTTTAAGTAGCGTCTGTGAGTTTTTATAAAGAAACACAGCATCAACCTGCTCTGCAAAAGGAGCATTATCAATATTTGTAGATTGTAAAAGCTTTGCAACGCTTAGTTCATCGTTATTGATCTTCTCCATCAGTTTGAGTCCTGCTTTTGCATCAATTACCCCATCTTTAGGATATTTTACATCAGATATAACACATATCAAATTTTCTTTGAATCTATCTATTATATTTAATGCTTCATTATAATTGTGAACAAGAAGTACTTTCGGACGCGTCCGCATTCTTCTTCTTCTATTAAGTGGTGTAAGCTCTGCTGAGATCAGACGTTGAGATTGTTGCATTATTTCCTTGTAAAGTATTGGAAGAAAACGTGAGTAATAATGAACAGAATCTTCTACAATGAGTATCACATGAACGAGTCCGCTCGCTGTATCCTTTTCCACATTTTGTAGGTCTTCAATGTATTTTATCATTGCTAAAAATATTCTATTATCGCCACTCCACAGAAAAACATCATCAACAAAGCCCATTTTATTTACATCTCTGTTGATGATCTCAATATCTGATTCATTATTTAAAAGCAGAAGTACAGGAAGATCAGGTCTTATGCTCTTAATCTTTTCTGCTAGTTCATACGAAGTAACTTCACCAATTCTAAGCATTGTTATTACAAGATCAAAATCTCTCTCTTTTAATATTTCTAAAGCTTCTTTTCCGGTTGGAACGTTTGTAATTCTAGGTATTTGCGAGAAAAATAACTGGTCGTACTCTCTATACATTTCCTCAGAAAAAAAACCATCCTCCTCAAAAATAAAAGCATCATAAAACGTTGATACTAAAAGGATATTGTATACTTTTGTCTGCATTAGATCGATATAGTTATTTGAGCCAAATTTTAAATGACTAAAATTATGATCTATCTCTTTTTTCATTTTGTTTTCCTCGAATTTTAGATGTATCGAAAAAATAAAGAATTATAATTTTTGTAAATTCTTATTTAAATTTATTTCGTTTGACCAATAAAATTAACTACTGAAAGTATGTTACAGAGGTAATATGAATTGGGATGAACATACAAAATACTATGATTGGGAATTTGATCTGATCTGCACTAAGCAAAGAAATGATATTCATATTTGGAAAGCACTCGCTTCTGAATTTGGATACCCGATCCTTGAGTTGTGTTGCGGTTCTGGAAGGGTGACGCAAGAATTGATAAAAGAAGGACACAACATTACGGCGATAGATAATTCAAGTGAAATGCTTGATATTCTTAGAGCTAAGAATCTTCCTAACCTAAAAATTATAAATTCTGATATGACATCTTTTAAATTGGATAAGCAATTCAAGTTTGCATTTATAAGTTATTCCTCATTTCAACAGCTTCTCACACTTGAGGATCAAATAAAGTGCTTGGAAAATCTTCAAGATCATCTTGAAGATGGGGGAGTGCTGGCAATGGATATTAATCCGCGTATTTGCGAAGGTGAAGAGATATTACCAAAAACACATTCATATACAGCAGAATATCCTGTTAATGAATCCACCATAACAATGTACACATCACATACTATTGATAGAGTCAGCCAGATAAAGCACTGGAAAGATGAATACCTTGAAATTAATAGAAATGGTGAGGAACGAAAAACTTACGTTGATATTTCACTAAAAGAATGCAGTTTAGACTATATGAAATTATTATTTGAGAAATGTAATTTTGAAATTATCAATATTTATGGAGACTTTTTGAAAGGTGATGTTACAGAGAATTCTGAGAATTTGATTTATGTAGTGAGGAAGAAGTAACTCGAAATTCTGATTTTGAGTCATTCATATCTAATATCTGTTATTTTATCTAGTTATCAACATCTCTTCTTTCTGTTTACTTTTTATTACTATAGATACTTCATTCGGTACACAGATAATTGGGAAACGGCTATTCCAACCTTGTTTAAGACAATAATGGTTTTTACAGGTTGATTCCTTGATCCGTACTTTACTATCCTTTATTTCTGCAACTATTCCTTCATCAATTGTTATAATTCTATCTTTATTAAGTGGAACAGAAACAACAAATTTATTGTGATATCTTATCTCAACCTGTTTTGCAGAAATATCATCTTTAATTAGAACGACCATAAATACAGCAAACGATAAAAGAAGCAATATTAAAATGATATCTGCTGTTGTGAAAATT
>JABIME010000277.1 GCA_018654125.1 Candidatus Cloacimonadota bacterium | reverse complement strand
GTTTTTGTTATTGTGTTTGGTTTGGTAGATTACTCGTTGGGAGAAATACTGCAAGGTCTATTTGGAAAATTCGTTGGCTCAGAATTTATTGCAGGAATTCCAGTTACAATTGGAATGATAGCCCTTTTCAATCCTGTTCGCAGTAAAATTGAAAAACTGGTTGATGGAAAGCTGAATACAAGTGAACTTGATTTTTTAGAGAAAACAGAAACTTTTACTCATAACATTTCCGAAGAAGGTGTGCTGGAAGGCTTTGAGGAATATATTTGCGAAAATCTGATACTTAGATTAAAGCTTACAAAAGTTGCACTAATATCTTATGATAACGATATGAAAGCATATAAATTCAATGAGATCCGAGGAAGTAATGTAATAGAAAACTCTAAAGTGGATGATGTTCATCTTTTGCTTTTAGAGAATAGGATCCAAATAAATAATGGTGCTACAAATGAAAACCCACAAGAGATCTCCAGCTTCTCAATGATAATTCCAATAATTAATGACCCAGATCACAAATGGTTTTTAGCTCTTGGTAAAAAGGCAGATAAATCGCTTTATAATAAGAAAGATAAACTTGCACTGGCTCAGCTCACCGATAGGATCAAGCTCTCTCTCAAATTCATTTTAGCTTATGAAGATATTGTTAGCAAAAAATATCAACAGACAATTGTTAAACATGAAGAAATAATAAGGGAAAAAGACCATGTAATACGAATACTGAGAAAGAAACTGAACGAAATTTCGATATGATTATAAGATCTTGTGATTCAGCTATATCAACTAAATATATAAAAACTTTTGACAATAAATATATAATTGAAATTTATTAGATGTACTAAAAATGTATGGAAATTAGGGAGGATAAATGGCAAATAAAGTATGGGAATATTTCTTAAATGATAACTACTCGTTTTCTGTTACTATTGATGAAGCAGGCAGAAAAACGGGGAAACTTGTTAATCTTGATAATAATGAAGTTCTTGCAGATAACCTTATGCAAAAGGTAATACCTGAGAATCTTCCAAATTTATTGAATGTTGCAAAAGTTGTTATTAGCGCAGCCTGGCAAGATGGGAAGATCCTTCCCGAAGAGAAGCAGGCTTTCGATGATGCCTTTTTGAATGTTGCTTTTACAGAAGAACAACGAGCTGAAATTGAAAAAGAGTTTGAAACACCTACACCAATTAAAGAACTCATAAATGACATAACTTCGTATGATCATAAAATGTTGATCATGGAAACTTCTATATTACTCGTTATTGCTGATGGTGAGTTTCATCCAAAAGAGAAGGAATTCATTGAATTACTAGCTAAAGAATTTGCACTTAAAACTGAAGATTTTGCACTTCTCTATAGAATTCTTCCAAAGCGTGCAAAAAAATATATCATCAAAGAAAAACTTCATGAAGGATTGAACATAAAAGCGGATGAGATAGAAATTCTAGATAAGTTCATTCCTAAAATTGAAGTTATTGAGCTTAAACATGAGAATGTGTATAGAAATTTAATGAGCAACTGGAGAAACAGAAGAACTCGTTATTCAAAAATAAAATCTTATTAAGCTAAAAGTTCTCTTATGAGAGATTTCATTCGTCATCCATCGGACATTCCGATTGCACATAAACATAGTGACGCTGTTGAATATACTAAAGAGAAACTGAAGAATATAGGTCATGGTGGTCTCTGTTTTAATTCTAGAAAATCTATTAAAGCAGGGACTATTATCAGTTTACAGATACACATTCGCGAACCTGCATTTGAAGCTAATGGAGTTGTAACTTGGTGTAACAAGGTAGATGACCATTATGAAATTGGTGTAACATTTAATGATGAACATACAGAATTTGGCATTCGGATGGTTGAACAAATTTGCTATATTGAACATTATAAAAGAGAAGTGCTAAAAAATGAAGGGAGAGTCCTTAGTGGAAAAGAAGCTGCTTTAGAATGGGTAAAGAAAAATGCTGCTGATTTTCCCAGATGACCTATTAATTCCAATATTAATAAAATACAATTATTAATTAACTTAAACAACGCTTAATCATTCATGTTTACATGCAATATTTTTTACATTGACGCAAAATAGCAGTCTTAAAAATTTCAAAAATATTATGAATAAAGATAAAAAAATTAGAATACTTGTTCTCTGGCAGATGATACTTATCTCAATTGCTGCTGTATCTATTCCTGCGCTCATTACCACCTTCCAAAAAGAGTTTGATCTTACAATTGCTCAATCATCTATAATCCCAATTATTGGTACATTAGCAGGATTTATCACAAATGTTCTACTCGCTTCCGTATCAGCAAAAATGGGATTAAAAAGACTCAACCTTTATTTCCTGGCAATTGGTTTAATTGCCGCTACAATCTTAGCGTTATCCAATAATATTTACTTCTTGCTTTTCGGTATCGTTCTTATAGGAATCAATACCGCTTTCGGACTTACAAATACCTCAACTATATTTGCACACTTAGATATCAAATACCAAAATTACAGCGTTCTACATGCCTTTTTCGGTATTGGCGGCATCATAGCACCAGCCATCATCAGCTTCCTATTTTTACATAACATAAGTTACCGTTATATCTATTATTTATTGATGTTTTTATTTGCATGTTCAGCAATATTTGTGGCAGCATCTAGTTTAGTAGAGAACAGAAAATACGAGAATATAAAAATTAAAGAAGCTTTTGGAATTATTCGCAAAAGTTTTGTTTTACCGGTTCTCATTATAATTGCAATTCAAGCTGGGAACGAACAGGGAATTGTTATGTGGAGCGGAAATCTGTTTGGTGATGCGTTTAATTATTCTGCCGAATCAGCTTCCTTGATACTAAGTTTCTTCTGGGTAGTTTTTACATCTACACGGTTATTAACGCAATTTGTAGAAAATAAAATTGGGAAATTGAATACTGTAAAACTGGGTATTTCACTAGTAGTAGTTTCACTTTCTTTATTGCTAATTACAAATAAACCTGTTTTCTTTTTACTCACTGCTGCTGCTTTAGCTCCCGTTTTCCCGCTTATGCAAAAATACTCGGCTCAAAAGTTACCACCGCGAGAAGTTGGACTTTTTAATGGGATGGTATTTGCCGTTGCCAGTTTTGGGAACATTGTAATTGCAGGACCTATGGGAATGATCGGAGATCATAATATAAAGTTTTCATACTTGATCCCAATTTTTGGAGCTCTTATAATTATTGGGATTCTCTTTCATCTTGCAAAACTAAAGAAAACAGGAAAAGTTCAAGTTACAACGAAATAGCAACATTTTTTGCAATTTTTTACAATAAAAATAAAAACTATTTGACAAATAAATTGTAAATATTTTCTTAGTAGTAGCTTTTTGCTACTAATCTTATTGACAGGTGGTTGTAAGCAACTAGGAGAAAATATGAAAAATGATACTTTATTACATTTATTGCGTGATCTTGGATTAAATGAATTAGAAGCAAATATCTATATCTGGCTTCTAGAGAATAAGCGAAGCACAGGTTACAAGATAGCAGGACAGATAAGCAAACCAGTAGCAAACACATATAAAGCCCTTAAAAGTCTTCAACAAAAAGGAGCAGTGATCAGCGATGATTCTTCTGGAACCATCTATTTTGATACAATACCTATTGAAGAGTTCCTTAATAAAATTGAAAACGAATTTAAAACTAAACGAGAGCAGATAGTTAATGAAGTTAATAAACTAGAAGTACAGCAGGAACCCACCGGGATCTATGAGATAAAATCAAAAGACCTGGTTTTTGAGAAAGCTGCAAATATGATCAGATCAACGGAAAATTCTATTCTCATTGATGGTTTCCCTGCTCCTATGAAAACCATAAAGAAATATCTATCTGCAGATAGATCGAAAGATATTAACATTTATGTAAAAAACTATTCTGGAGATGATATCGACAATGTACACCAACTGAAAGCCAATTTTAAAGACTTACCAATTTCTGAATTGAATGGTCAGTGGTTAATTGTACTTAGAGATACAGCAGAATCTCTAATTGCATTTTTCAGTAAAGATGGAAAAGAATTGATCCATTCCATTTGGACTCAAGATCCATTTATTTCTTTTATTTTATTTAATGGATCAGCATATGAATTTAATTTCACTGAAGTTTGTGAACAAGTATACAGCAATGAATCTAACAAAGTAGAAAATATGAAAAGCATAATTGAACGTTATAAAAATATCTATCGTTATATGCGTGTAGAAGAAAAAAAATATTATTGATACAAAATCTAAGTAAAGGGAGAGAAATTATGAAAAAACCATTGGGTGCTGCAATTTTGATAGGAAGTACACTAATTTGGGCGAGTGTGATCATTGGTTCTGCAGCAGTATTAAAAGGCACAGAATACAAAGAAGCCGTGAGTAGAATTCTATATTATGGTGTTATACTTCATGTCATGCTACTCAACATGATGCTGTTGTGGACTAAGAAGAAGAGTGAATTCAAATCTGGTTTGATAATTATTTTAAGTGCACTTATATGGGGTGGAGTTATGATCTGGACGTCCACTGTCTTAAAAGGTACCCCATTCAAAGATGAAATACGAAATGTAATAACAGGTGCAACATCTGCCCACCTTCTGTTCATTTGGGCACCAATTGGGATTTTAAACCAAAAATTGAAAAAAAAGAAAGAAATAGAAGATCAGGAGATAGATAAAAAAGAATAATAAACCACAAAACGTCAGATTATTCTTATCATTATCCCAATTTTGAAGGGAAGGGCACGACCTTCCCCTACAATTGTATCAATAATCAAAATACCATGAAAATGATTCGGCATTATTGCATATTCACCACATTTAACGTAATTGTATTGGTCTTGTAATCACAACCATCTTTCCTTTACAATCTCACCATATTCATTCAATATCATTTTGTTATTTTCAATTTTACCAAACAATGATATACTATTTTTGGTACAAATCGTTACAAAACAATAACCTGATGATGAATAATTATAATTTTTGTGTCTGTTTGCTTTGCGATTTCTCATATTCTTCATTTAATCTGTTGTAATTTCGAGTCAATTTGCTTGGGAATAAAAAAAGAATTGACGGATTCAACTCGATAAAATTTTTGAACTTTATGATAAAAAGTTAAAAAGATAAAATACGTAGGAGGAATTATGGGACGCAGGGAAGAAATATTAGATTCTGCTCTAGATCAGTTTAACAAATACGGCATAGCTAAGCTAACTTTAGAAGATATTGCACGTGCTCTTGGGCTAAAAAAAACAGCAATCTATTATTACTTTAAAAGCAAGGATGACCTTCTTAAAGAGATGATCGAAAGAATTATCGAGAATGTTAAAGATGAAGTAACCGAAACTGTTGATAAAGCAGAAGGAGTAAAAAATAAACTTCGGGCATTTATGCTTTGTAAAGTTTCTAGTATGAGAAAGAATGGGAATCTCTGGGAGCTATTCGATAAAGATTATCTTCCAAAAAGAGCAAAAGATTTTCTAATGCTCAAGAAGGGATGCATTGCCGAATTTGATTTTAATACAATATACAAGATAATTGATGATGGAATAAAAGAAAACAAAATTGAATATCTTATAAATGATTCTTTGGTTCTAATGATCATGGGCGTTGTATATGGGATTTTTATAGGAAATTTTGTAATTAATGTGAACTGGGATGAAAAATCTTTAATAGAAAATTCTTTAAAGGTAATTTTTAAAGGAATTGGATTTGATGAAGAATAAAATAAATAGATATTGGAGAGATGTTTAATGAAAAAAATTATCTTACTAACACTTTTAATGGTATCAATTGGGCTTAGTGCTGTAGAATTGAACCTAGAAGAAAGTGTGAGAATGGCAATTGAAAACAATAAGAGCTTACAAAAAGCTAAAGATGAAGTAGAAAAATACCGTTATGACTATAACACTGTAAGAGGAAATTTGTTTCCACAAGTTACTTTTTCTGGTGGTTATATGTTTAAACACACAAACCTGCCGGATTCAGCAATTCTAGAAATGCCAAGCTTATCATCAATGTTAGATTCTACAGCTACCGAAAATGATAACTTGATAGCAGAATATTTAGATAATGCTCTAGGTGGCTTTATGCCTAGCCAAGAGAATAGTGAATACTCTTTAGCTGGGAGCATACAGATGAGTCAGGCTATTTTTCTGGGTGGTAAATTAATTAATGGAATTAGCGTTGCCAGCAAATTGTATCACCTGCAAGAGAAGCGTTACTATTTAGAAGAGCAAAACATAATTTTTGCTACTAAAGATCTTTATTACAAAACCAAATTGGCTTTAGAACTAGCAAAAATTCAAGCAGATGCTTTAGAATTTGCAAACCTCTATTATAAACAAGTTAATAATATGTATACCGAGGGTTTGGTAAGCGAATATGATAATTTACGAGCAGAATTGGAAGTTAGGAAAATTCACCCTCAGGTTTTGGAAGCAGAAAAAAATGCTCAGCTTGCCTTACAAAGTTTTGCAAATCACCTTGGGCTGAAAAATTCTGAACTGGTTTTGAAGGATGATGTTAAATTAGATGATATGCACTTAATAGAATTAGAAGATGCAATATCTAGCGGATTAGATAACAGAATGGAATTAGAGCTATCTGCAATTGGTGTAGAGGTGAGTAAAGTGATGTTACGTTATGAGAAAGGAAATTTCTTACCAAATATTGCTATAACTGCAGATTACAATTTCTTTGGAATGGATTCAGAGAAAATTGAATCTGATGATTGGGGAAATAATTATTCTGTTGGAATTGGTTTTTCTATGCCGCTATTTACTGGTGGAGCAAATACCTATAAGATGAAAAAAGCAAAGCATACATTACATCAATCAGAATTAGATCATGAAACACTGATGGAATTGGTAGAATTAGATGTAAGGAATAGTTATTTGCAATGGCAAACAGACCTAGAAAAGGTAGATAATCAGAAGCAAAACCAAGAATTAGCCGAGATGGGATTAAAGATCGCACAAGCCAGATATGAAAACCAAGTATCAAATCAATTAGAATTAATTGATGCACAATTACAAGTGAAAACAGCGAAACTAAGTTATATGAATGCACAATATGCAGCTGTGATTTCTTATGAAAAATTATTAAAAGCTATGGGTAAAACCCTAAAATAACCAAATGGAGAGATAAGATGAAAATTAAAATAATTACAATTACAATAATAATTACGGCGGCTATATTACTTACCAGTTGTTCAGAAACTGAAGTTGCGGAATCTAAAAATATGGAACAACTTTACAAAGAAAATGGAATTCCTGTAAAAATAGAAACTATTAAAGCACAGGAATTCATATTAGAACTTCCATTTACAGCCACACTAACCGGATTGCAACAATCTTCTGCAAGTGCAATGATAGGTGGACGAATAGAGAAAGTTTTAGTAAAAGTTGGAGATCAAGTAGATAAAGATCAAGTACTTGTAGAATTCCCAGAAGACGCACCTGCAGGACAATATAAACAAGCTACCGCAGCCTATGAAATGGCAAAATCTACTTTTGAGCGTATGCAGAATTTATATGAATTGGGCGGAATATCTAAGCAGGATCTTGAAGGTATAGAAACACAGTACACTGTTGCTGCTGCAAACCTAGATGCATCTTCTCAAATGCTTAAAGTTCGAGCTCCAATAAGCGGAATAGTAACAGCTGTTAATGTTCGTGAAACAGAAAGCGTAAAAAGTGAAACTCAGCTTGTAACTGTATCTAATACTTCTAAGATGAAAGCTAAAGTGCTGCTTACAGAATCGGAAGTTTGTCAGGTTACAGAGGGACAAAAAGTAGTTGCAATTTGGAATGAAGTAAAGTTAGAAGGCAAAGTAGCACAAGTTGCCGTAGCCAAAGATATGAAAACACGTGCCTTTATAGTTGATCTGGAATTTGATAACACAAAAAACCTTTGTAAATCTGGTGTGATGGCTGATGTTAAGATAAGCACATATTCCAATAGTAATGCAATTTTATTACCAAGAAAAACAGTACTCAAAGATGCGATGGGACATTATGTTTATGTTCTTAAGGAAGGAAATGCAATAAAAAGAAATGTAATAATTGGTAAGGAGAATGGAAAATTAGAGATCATCGATGGCTTAATGATAGGTGATAAAGTTATTGTAGAAGGCTACAATAAACTTACGAACAATACAAAAGTTAACGTGATATAATGGAGCAATAAATGTTTTTATCTAAATTAAGTATAAACAGACCTGTAATGGTCAGAGTTGGATTACTAAGTTTGTTAATTTTTGGTGGAATG
>JABIME010000029.1 GCA_018654125.1 Candidatus Cloacimonadota bacterium | reverse complement strand
ATTTAGGAGCTGAAATTACTTTTGACAATGCACACGAAAAAACTGGTGGAAATGTTGGAAATTTGTATGGTTATTTTAGTGGGAACATAAATAAGAAACCCATTCTCTTCTGTGCTCATATGGATACAGTAGTTCCAGGAAATGGTGTTAAACCACAGATCACAGAAGATAGGATCATTACTGATGGCACAACGATCTTAGGTGCTGATGATAAATCGGGAATTGCTGAGATAATTTGGGCTATAAAAGAAATTTTAGAAGCAAATGAAGATCATGCTCCAATTGAAGTTCTGTTTACTATATCGGAAGAGATCGGACTTCTTGGTGCGAAACTTTTTGATCTAACAAGTATAAAATCTGAGTTTGGTTATGTACTAGATTCACATGAAATTGGGAATCTGGTTTCAGGTGCACCTGCTGCTAATAGAATGAAATATACAATCCACGGAAAAGAGTCACATGCCGGTGCTGCTCCAGAACAAGGAGTTAGCGCAATTCAAATTGCTGCCGAAGCAATTTCCAAAATGACACTGGGTAGAATTGATGAAGAAACAACATGTAGTGTAGGAACAATCAAGGGTGGAACTGCCACCAATATTATTCCTAAAGAAGTTGTGTTGAAAGCTGAAGTAAGAAGTCATAATGCAGATAAGTTAAAAAAAATAACTGACGAAATAACTGCAGCACTTGTAGATACTGCTGCAAAATATAAACTTGGTGATTTTCAAGCTTCTGTTGAATCTGTGATTCAAAAAGAGTATCCAGCTTTTGTTATAAAAAATGATGACCGATCAATGCTACTTGCAAAGAAAGCAAACAAAAATATTGGGATTCCATTTAAAAGTGAGATTGGTGGTGGTGGCAGCGATGCAAATATCTTTAATTTCAAAGGATTAGAGATGGCTGTTGTAGGTAGCGGTATGGAAGACGTTCATACAGTTAATGAATATATAAAACTTGTTGATCTGGAAAATGGAGCCAGGTGGGTTAAAGAGATCATCAGAGAATATTCAAAAGGATAATATATGTTAAAAATTGCATTAATTGGTTATGGGCAAATGGGCAACCTCATCGAGCAGCTTGCATCCCAAAATGATTGCGAGATCGTATCTATAATTGATCCAACATTGGGAAATGAAATAACCACTCAAACTGTTGCAGATGCAGATGTTTGTATAGAATTTTCTACACCAGATGCAGCATTTGAAAACATAGTAAAATTAATTGAGCTTAATAAAAATATTATTACGGGAACAACCGGCTGGTTCGATAATCTGGATAAAGTTAAATTGATGGTTGAAAAGAAAGGAACCGGGTTTATTTACGGTTCAAATTTCTCTGTTGGAATGAATCTATTTTTTTCGATAATAGAATCTGCTGCTAAGTTAATGAATAAAGCAGAAGATTATGATCTTTTCGGATTGGAAATGCATCACAATAAAAAGAAGGACAGCCCCTCTGGAACTGCAAAAGTTCTTTCTGAAATAATCCTGCAGAATATTGATAGAAAAACTAAAGTTCAATACGATAAACTTGATAGAAAAATTGAACAAGATGAACTCCATTTCACAAGTGTTCGCAGTGGAAACATTCCCGGAACACACTCTATCAGCTTTGATTCTGAAGCTAACACAATAGAGCTAAAACATACTGCCCGTAATAGAAACGGACTTGCCCTTGGTGCCATAAAAGCTGCAAAATGGATTAATAATAAAACTGGATTTTATAATTTCACAGATAATCTAAACAAGATAATAGGTTAAACATTTATGAAACTTGATTTCTTTAAAATGCAAGCACAGGGAAATGACTACATATACTTCGATTTTATTGATAAGCCTTTACCAGAAATTGACCTCTCAAAATTAGCTATAAAACTATCAAAAAGAAATTTCAGTATTGGCTCAGATGGCATTGTATTGATATTAAATTCTAATACTTGTGATTGCAAAATGAGGATGTTCAATGCAGATGGTTCTGAAGGAACAATGTGTGGATCTGCATTGCGTTGCGTTTGTTTTTTTCTATCACAGCAGATTGGTAAAAGCAGAATTACTGTAGAAACTCTTGCAGGAAATAAAACCGGATTAATAAAAAACGAGAAAAAGAGACTTGTAACAACCAATCTTGGTATACCTGAGTTTATCAAGAATGAGAAGATAGCAATAAATAATCACGAAGGCTATTTGGTCTCTGTTGGGAATCCACATTATGTAACTTTTATGACTTCACTTTCTGAGAATATCGCCCGTTATCAAGGTCATATAATAGATAACCCCGCTTATTTTCCGGAAGGAATTAATGTTGAATTCGTAAAAGTAATTAATAAAAATGAAATTGAGATAAAAGTATGGGAACGTGGAAGCGGTGCGACTCTTGCATGTGGGACCGGAGCTTGTGCTGCAAGTTTTTGTGGAATAAAAAAGGGATTTCTTTCATCTGAAATTAAAGTGCATATGCCTGGTGGAAGTGTATTTGTAGAGCTTAAGGAAGACAATATCTTCCTAACTGGAAAAGTTGACTATGTATTTGATGGAAGTGTAGAAATATGAGAAGAATATTAATAATTATTTTCTTAGTTTTGCTTGTTAGTTCAGTATCTGCAAGAAACAAATGGTTAGGAAAGGATAAAGTTCTGCATTTTACTGGAAGTGCATTCCTCACTTACTGGAATTATGGGATGAGCGAAGATATGTTGGGGCAATCTTCTAAAAAAAGTACTTATTTTGCAGCTTCATTTACGCTTGCCTTGGGCACTGCAAAAGAATATAGTGATAAAAAATTGAAAAGCACTGGATTTAGTTGGCATGACTTGGCTTATGATACAGCAGGTATTGTTGCTGGTCTGGTTTTAATAAATAATTTGAGGTAAAATAGTATGGATATTTCTGTAGAAAGTATATCAATTGGAAAATATTTGAGTTCGATAAGAGAAGAGAAAAATCTTACACTTGAAGATATTTCTGAAAGTACAAAAATAAAGGTAAGGCTTCTTGAAAAACTTGAGGCAAATCTCTTTGATGACCTGGGTGGAATTGGCTATGCAAAAGCCATGATATTAACTTATGCAAAAGCTATTAGCATAACCGAAGATCAAATTCATGAACTTTTGCAAAAGCAGTTTAACACAAAGCCGCAATATGTTCCTGCAAGTACTTCTGCCCAACCAAAAAAGTTCTTACTTCCTACAAAAACATTCTCTGTAATGCTGCTTATAATTGTTATAATTCTGCTTTCATATCTTGTAATTAATTTGTATAAAGATGGAATTCTTACATGGCCTCCATTTAAAAGAGCGGATTCAGGAATGCAGATCAAATCAAACAAGAAAATAGAAGAACCAGCAGAAAAAGCATCAAGTAAAATTGTTCCAGAAATTGAGAAAGAGGATAAAATGGTTAAGTTGGAACAATTAGCAAATCCAGAAGCAACAGTGGTAAATGATTCTGTAGATTATCTTGATGAGTTGCTTTTTAAGGATAAGGAAAGTCCATTTAATTACAACGAATAAGAAATAAATTATGAATAAAGTAAAATACGAGCACCTACTGGCGTCCGTTCTAAAACCCGCACGTTACATAAATAATGAACTTAATAGTTTTGGAAAAACTCCCTCCGATAATTGTGTAAATTTTTGTCTTGCTTTTCCTGATGTCTATGAGATTGGTTTCTCACATCTTGGTATCAAAATTCTTTACACTATTCTCAATAACGATAAAGATGCTGTTGCAGACCGCGTTTACGCACCTTGGCCAGATTTCGGTAAGCTGCTTTTAGAAGAAGATATTCCTCTTTTTGGAATTGAAAGTTCAATTGCATGTTCTAATTTTGATGTAATTGGTTTTACGCTTCAATCGGAGCTTACCTTCACAAATATTCTCTACATGTTAGAGCTGGCAAAAATTCCGCTTTTAAACACAAAAAGGAATGAAGATGATCCGATAATATTGGGTGGTGGTCCGGCGGGAGCAAACCCGATGCCTCTCTCAATTTTCTTTGATGCCTTTCTAATTGGTGATGGTGAAGATGCGATACTCGAAATAAAAAATGCAATCAAGAAAGCAAAACAAAAAACTCGTGCTGAAAAACTTGTTGCACTTGCTAGTATTGATGGAGTTTACGTTCCAACTTTACACACAAAAGAAGTAATAAAAGCACGCAAGTTTCTAGATTTTAACAACCTTGAAAAATCGCATAAAAATCAGTTAGTTCCATGGATCCAGCCAACTCATTACCGTTACGTTGCAGAAATCATGCGAGGATGTTCTAAAGGCTGCAGATTCTGTTTTGCTGGAATGTTCTACCGTCCGGTTCGCGAACGTGACCCTAAAGTTATATTAGAACAACTGGTTAAAGAAATCGGTAATTACGGTTGGAGTGAAGCAGCTCT
>JABIME010000276.1 GCA_018654125.1 Candidatus Cloacimonadota bacterium | reverse complement strand
TGTTATTGATGATCGCCTCAAAAAAATCCAGCCATTTGAGAGTATTGTTAACGGGTTAGTCCCAGGTATGAACACAATTGAGATTGAAGTTCAGGGTGGTAGAGAATTTAAAGGTCTAATCTTTGAAATGCACTATAGAGCGAAAAAGAAGTTGACAGAGTAGAAGAAATGCAAAGTAATTTGTTTAGAAATAGTATTATATTTAATTAACGAGGGAAAAATGAAGAAATTAATCATACTTCTCATATGCTTTTTACTCATCTCAGCATCATTATTTGCCCAAACACCTGCAAATAAAAAGAAGCTTCCCAAAGTGAGAACAGTAAAAAGCGAATTAGATGAAGAGACTAAGGTAGAGATCAGGAAACCGGATAACTCCTCCATAATGCCGCGTAAAGGAACCGATCTGGAAACTGATATGAAATTAAATGTTGTAGATAAATTTAAAAAATCTAATAAATTATTATACCGTAAGAGGAGGTAGGGAATGAAAAATAATATGTTAAAGGCATTCTTACTTGTCGTTTTGCTTTTTAGTGTTAGTAGTCTGTCGGCTGAAGTGGATGTTGTAGATATGTTTATCAAGGGTGGTGTTTTTATGTACATCATCTCATTTTTACTGGTTGTTATGATAATACTGGCGATCATTAAATACTGGCAGCTCTCAATAAAAGAGAAATTGAACACTCAACAATTCTATCTTAAATTAAAAGGTTACATCAAAAATAACCAGATAGAAGAAGCTATTCGCATTTGTGCTCAATTTAAGAAAACAACAATTGGTTTTATTTTTTGGAACGGCCTTCTGGGTTATAACGATGGAATAAAATCCGGTAAGAAAGGAATCCAGTTAAAACAGCATCTTCAAAACTCATTTGACGAAGCAGGTCTGCAAGCTATTCCACATGTAGAAGGTGGACTTTTCTGGTTTGATATTATTGCTCAGATCTCTACACTTCTGGGTCTATTGGGAACGATCTTCGGTCTTGTTGCTGCTTTTGATTCATTAGCTAATGCACCTGAGGCAGATAAGAGTAGACTTCTTACAGAAGGTATCTCAATGGCGATGGGAACTACAGCTTACGGTCTTATCGTGGCAATTCCAACCATGCTTATAAAAGGTGGACTTCAATCAAGAGCTGATAAAATTATTAATGATATTGATGAATATAGTGTAAAAGCAATAAATCAAATTACATATTCAATGAAGGATTAGTCTTATGGCTTACGGCCCATCCAAGAATAGATCACGTTCTCAAAGTGAACCAAGAGAACCGAATCTGATTCCAATAATGAATCTGTTTATCGTTATCATTCCCATGCTGATGACAATAATGGTAACAGTTCATCTGGCGATGATTGAGATCACGCTTCCAACCGAATCTGCTGGTGGCGGTGGTGGAGATGAAGATTCTCAAGAACAGATAGAGGATATTCCTAAGGTAATTACTCTTGCTCTTTTGCCTGATCGATTTGAGATCATGGTAGAAGGAATTGAAGATATCATTGCCATTCCTCAAACATCTGCTGGTACTTACGATTATTTTTCATTGGATAAAAATATTGCTCGCATAAAAGAGAATAATGAAAATCAGGGGACTATTGATATCTTACCGGATCCATCTGTAAGATTTGATACACTTCTGAGATCCATTGATATCTGTAAAAGCAATAATTTTCCCAATATCAAGTATCTAACATCATCAACAAAATATTATAAAGCGAAATAGGAGCTGATTATGAATACATTATCAGTTAGGGTTAACCGTTCTTCTGGTGGAGGATTCCAACATAGAAAAAGGGGTAACAAAACCAAAGACCTTAACATTACTTCTCTTATTGATATTCTTACGATCCTGCTTGTTTTCATGATCAAGAATATCTCGATGGATTCAACTCAGAAAAATGCTCCGGAAGGTATGCTTCTTCCAACTACGATCACTACTAATGATCTGATCGAAAGTGGTAAAGCAGTCTATCTTAAAATTTATCCTGACAGAATTCTCTATGGTACAGAGAGTATGGAAGTTGGATCTCTTCAAGATTTTTTGAATAAACCAGAGATCAGAAATTCCCTGCTACGTCTGCTGCAGATGGAGGCAAAATCAATTATAGCTTCCAACAGTAAACCCTGCCTACTAATACAGGCGGATAAGGAATTGCCCTGCAGGTATATAACGGAGTTCATAAAGTTTAGTGCCCAGGCTTCTTTTGCTAATATCTATTTTTCTGCAATTCATACAGATAATAAAGAAGAAGTTTTGGGATCATAGGTGGTGCTTATGGCTAATAAAGTATTGAACTTAAAATTAAAATACAAAGATAAAGTTTTAGATATTGCCAGACATAATAGAGATTTTACTAAAAAATTCTATATTGGAAATGACCGCGATCTTTTCTGGCAAATACTGGACAAAGCTTTTCCAAAACGCTATAATCTGATTTCCAAAAGTGGATCATCTTTCAAAATGAACCTACGTGATAATATGAAGGTAATCGTGAAGAAAGATAACCAAGAATTGGGAATGGATGATTTAAGAAG
>JABIME010000275.1 GCA_018654125.1 Candidatus Cloacimonadota bacterium | reverse complement strand
TTTAGTAAAAATGGAGGTTAGTTATGAAAAGTAATTTATTGATTTATAAAATTAATAATATTTCAGATCTTTTTTGCTGTAAAATCTCCACTTCTCTGCAACGACCTCTTCTTGGAAATAACATATCTGCCGGTTTCCCTTCTCCCGCCCAAGATTATATTGAAGAGAACCTTGACCTAAATGAATATCTCATTGCACATCCTTCGGCAACTTATTTTGTTAAAGTTGAGGGTTATTCTATGATAGATGCGGGAATTTATCCGGAAGATATTCTCATTGTTGATAGAGCAGTAGAACCAGCTCACAAAAAAGTTGTGATAGCAATAGTTGATGGTGAGCTTACAGTAAAACGACTTTATAAGAAAAATGGAAGATGGTTCCTTGCACCGGAAAACCCTGAATTTGAACCACTCGAAATAACTCGTGATATAAATTTTAACATTTGGGGAGTAGTTATCTATTCCATTCATAAGATGAGGTAATAATGGCAAAAAATACCGTTGCCTTAGTTGACTGCAACAGCTTTTACGCATCATGCGAAAAAGTATTCAACCCACATCTTGCAAATAAACCAGTGGGAATATTATCAAATAATGATGGAATAATCGTAGCACTTTCTGATGAATTGAAAAGATTGGGAATTTCTCGAGGAGCTGCGGCTTTCAAAATTAATAAACATTTTATTCAAAAGAATAATATTCATTTATTCTCTTCAAATTACACATTATATGGTGATATGTCTGCCAGGGTCATGGACACATTATCGCTATTCACACCCGATCTTGAAATATATTCTATTGATGAAGCATTCCTCTCGCTCTCAGGATTTGAACATCTTAACCTTACGGATTATGGTAGACAGATAAAAAAAACTGTATGGCAACATACAGGATTACCTGTTTCGGTAGGAATTGGACCAACCAAAACGCTGGCAAAAATTGCTAATCGTTTTGCCAAGAAGCACAATTTTGCGGAAGGAGTTCTTGATATTTCAAATCATCCTGATAAAGATAAAATTCTGCGCTGGGTAGATGTAGAACATATTTGGGGTGTGGGAAGACAATATGCAAAAATGCTGCGTCGCAATGGGATCATAAATGCATATGAACTCACTCAGGTTCCAGATAAATGGATCCAAAATAAAATGACTATCGTTGGTTTGCGTTTAGTGAGAGAATTGCGAGGAATTTCCTGCATTGATCTTGAGATGGACATGAAACCAAAAAAAGAGATCGTATCATCAAGATCATTTGGAAGCACGGTAACCGAGTTACAAGATTTACTGGAAGCAACTTCCGATTATTGTAGTGTAGCTGTGAACAAACTGCGTTCCGAAAACCAGGTAGCTTCTCTCATAATTGTGTTCCTTTCCACAAATCGTTTTAGAAATGAACCACAATATGCAAATTATGCCAAAGCACGCCTTCCTCTCCCCTCTGGCTATACACCAGATTTTATTTGTGCTGCTAATATTGTGTTAAAAAAGATTTACCGCCCCGGATACAAATATAAAAAAGTCGGTGTAATGCTTGCTGATATCATGCATCAAAGTAAAGCTCCACTTGATTTTTTCCAACCTACATACTTAGATGATAATCGTAAAATTATTATGGACTGTATGGATGAAATTAATGGTAAAATGGGGTCACATAGAATCACTTATGCTTCTGCAGGTATAAAAAAGCCGTGGCAAATGAAGAGAGAAAAGCTTACTCCCAGCTATACAACAAGTTGGGAACACATTCCGGTGGTAAAAGCGATATGAATAAAGCAAGAAAGATCATTCATGTAGATATGGACGCTTTTTTTGCAGCAGTATATGTTAGGGATCATCCTGAAGTTAAAGGTAAACCGGTAATTTGCGGAGGACCAGCTAACAGTAGAGGTGTGGTTTCAACCTGTAATTATGTAGCCAGAAAATACGGAATCCATTCTGCTATGCCTAGCTTTAAAGCCCATAAATTATGCCCAAATGGTATTTTTGTAAAACCCGAGTTTGGTGCAATTCGAGAAGCCTCTAAAATTGCAAGAGAGATATTCTATGAATACTCAGATCTGGTTGAACCAGTTTCAATAGATGAAGCATATATCGATGTTACAGAGAACAAAAAAGATATTGCATCTGCTACTCAGATAGCTATAGAGATAAGAAGAAAAATATATAATAGAACTAAACTCACAGCATCTGCAGGAGTTTCTTACAATAAATTTTTGGCGAAAATTGCTTCCGATATGAATAAACCAGACGGATTGATGGTTGTAACTCCCCTCAAAGCAAGACAAGTACTGGAGGAGCTTCCTATTGGAAAATTTCACGGGATTGGGAAGAAAAGTGAAGAGAAAATGAACATGCTGGGTATAAGAACCGGGAAGGATCTAAAAGAGCGAACATTACAAGAATTAATGAAACACTTTGGTAAGATTGGAAGTTATTATTATAATATAGTTCGTGGAATTGACGAGCGGAAAGTGACTACAGAGAGGATCAGGAAATCACTTGGACACGAACGAACATTTGCAAAAGATATTGGTGATGTGAATAAAATGCTGGAGATTATATATAAACTCGGAGATAAAATTAGTAAACAGATGCAGGAAAGAAAATTTAAAGCAAAAACTTTGACTTTGAAAATCAAGTATGCAAATTTTGATGTTGTGAACAGAAGTAAAACACTTGATATTCCATTTGAAAAGAATGATATCATTAATCATTTAGGAAAAAAAATGCTTTTGGAAACCTTAGGACCAAAATGTAAGGTTAGACTTCTTGGGATGAGTGTTTCCAACCTGATCTGGGAAAATGACAAGAAAGACCAACAGGAGTTTTTCAAGTTCTTTAGATCAGAGATGCCGGTTGTATCATTGTAAAACTTAAAACTCCGTCTTTGAGATTTAGTAAACAGGATATTTGCATTATTATACAGGAGGATTAATGTGTGGAAGATTTGCTCTTTATAGTAGTTTTCAGGCAATTAAAGATTATGCTGACCTTTTAAGTGAAATCGGTGATATAGATTCAAATTACAATGTTGCACCTGGTCAGGAAATTCCAATTATAATTAAACAAGATCAACAAAATATTTTAAGAGCATGTAGATGGGGATTAATTCCATTTTGGGCAAAAGATGAGAATATTGGTTATAAACTCATTAATACAAGAAGTGAAACTATTGCAGAAAAACCAAGTTTTAAATATGCTTTCCAGCAGAGACGTTGTCTCATTCCTGCAAATGGATTTTATGAATGGAGAAAAGATGATAAACAACCTTTTTACGTAACATTACAAAATAGAGAGCTATTCTCATTTGCAGGAATTTGGGAGATTTGGAAATCTCCTGCTGGAAAGCAGATCTTATCTTGCTCAATCATCACAGCTTCTGCCAACGATAAACTGTCTGGCATTCATCATCGTATGCCTGTAATTCTACCAAAAGAGCATGAAGAGACATGGCTAAGAGAAAATAATGCTAATATTCTACATAATCTTCTTATTTCTTATCCGAGTGAAGAAATACTTTTTCACCCAGTTTCATTTGAAGTTAATTCTGTGAGAAATAATTGTGCTGAATTGATCAAAGCAATCTAAATTTCTTTTCTTAAAATCTTAAACCTATTTAATAATAAAACAACTTGCATAATTGAATTCACAAAATATTTTTTACCAAAGAAATAAGATAATGGAATGGATATGAATTTTCTGGAAAAACTGCTAAAAAAAGTGCTATATAAAAACTTACTTCTTTATAATTTTTTAGTTACACTTATCACACTTCTCATCTTTTTTGGAATATTTTTCTTGGGAAGTTTATTAATTTTAGCAATTGGTTATTATATTGCATATTCAGCAAATACAGACGCAACTTCACTTGGTGCAATTCTACTCACAATTGTGATCCCACTTGTTATTGGCATTTTAGATCTTGCCCTTTGTCTTTTTATTCTTATTGTGAATTTGAAATTTAGAAATCCCGTGGAGGAGTTATGACCAAAATAGCAGATAAAAGTATCTACCGTAAATTGCAACAGCATCTAGATAATTTCCCGATAGGTTTTCCCGCAACAAAATCGGGTGTGGAAATCGAGATATTAGAATTCCTGTTTGACCCACTTCAAGCACAGATTGCATCCTGCTTAAACTTAGCACCGAAGAGACCAAGTAAAATCCTTGAACGTTTTATGAAACGATTTAATATTGAATTAGCTGAGAATGAAATGTCTGAGCATTTGCACAAAATGTTCATGAATGGTTGTCTGCAACGTTCTGGCAAAGAGGGATCATGGCGATATTCTAATGCTATGCTGGCAATTGGGATGTTCGAATATCATGTAGATCATCTTACACCTGAATTCGTGGAAAATATGAATAAATATTTTGATGAAGCATTTGCTGAAGAATTTCATAAAACTGCTATTCCTCAACTGCGAACAAGTCCTCACTCAAAGGCCTTACTGGTAGAGCATAAAATTGCAACGTATGATGATATGCGTTTGTATGTACAAAATGTAACCAAGCCAATACAAGTAGCAAACTGCATTTGTAAACAAGGTGAGGCACTAATTGGAAAACCTTGTAAGCAAACTGATGATATTGAAGTATGTTTAATGTTTGGCAGTAAAAGTTATGCTGAGCGTGAACAGGCAAGAGAAATTTCTAAAGATGAATGTCTGGCAATTTTGGATAGAGCAGAAAAGGAAGGAATGGTTCTTCAACCTGGAAACACTATGGAACCCTTTTGTATTTGCATCTGTTGCGGTTGTTGTTGCGGAGTTTTAAAAGCTGCAAAACAATTCCCAAATCCTGCTAGATTATTTGCCACAAATTATTTTGTTGAAGTTAATCTTGATGGCTGTATTGGCTGCGGGATCTGTGTTAGACGATGTCAAATGGAAGCAATAGTTATTGAAAACAAAAAAGCTATTATTGACCTGGAACGATGTATTGGATGCGGTCTATGTGTCACAACTTGCCCTACAACAGCTATGAAACTGATAAAAAAAGAAAAAGAGACTATTCCGCCTAAAAATATGGCAGCTTTGTATATGAAAATACTTAAAGTAAAATTCGGTAAACGTAAAATGATGATGAAAATGCTGAAATTGTTACTTGGATAACAATGATCAAATACATTCCACTCAATCAAAATATTTTACAAGCAGCTCTACAGGAACTAGATTCCACAAAATGTTTACTGCTCTTCCCTACTCGCAAAAGTAAACGGGAAGCACAAAAATTATTCCAGCCAAATTGGAATTTTTCTGAGCATAAATTCCTAACAATGGACGAATGGAAAGAGCAAATATCCCATTCCAAACTACCAATTCTAAAAGAAGAAAAGCGGACTCTAATGTTCTATAGATCACTCACAAATGAGAATAGAGAGTTCTTTAGAATTAAATCTTATTTTCAATCGATCGAGCTGGCTAACAACTTCTTCAATTTTTGGGATGAGATAAATGAAGAGATGATCTTAGAAGAGAATATTTTGGATATTTTTTCCTCTAAGCATGCTGCAAATAACTGGCAGCTTAATTCGTTTGAACAGTTATCGCAGATCAAAGAGCAGTATTGTGAACTTTTGAGCGAAGAGAATTTTTCTGATAAAATATTTCTACGTGATTTTGAAGATCTACACTTTAGTTTAGACTTTAAAAAAATCATCGTGGTAAATCAATTTTATTTTACAAGCATCGAGAAGAAACTTCTTAATCAATGTTCAGTTCAAGTAGTAATTTTATCACAAATCCCTGAGGAATGTTTTGATGAAGGCAATCTATCTGTTTTGCAGTATTTTAATGCAGAACATCTTAAACCATTTATTTCCAGAAAGCTACAGGTTCACACATCATCAGACCAAATACAGATGATTGCTCAGATGGTAGCAGAACTGCCAAAGTATAGTAATGCTTCGATCATCGATTTTCAATTTGAGAAACAACCTTATGCTCATTTTCTTTCAAGTGAATATTTTTCAAGCTCAACATCAATGAATTTTTCCAACACAAGATTATTCAGATTTTTCCAAGTATTATCAGAAATTCTCAATTCAATAATTTGGGAAGGAAAACCATTTCTGATTTCGATGCAATCGCTTCTATCATTGGTCTCAAGCAATGACCTGTTAGAATATTTTGTAAAAAACACATCTCAGCGAGAAGCTATCCGTTCCTATTGTTTCAAGTTAATAGATGATGATTTCAAATATATTGATCTTGTTCTTATTCACCAAAGAAAGAGCGAATTTGTACCCATTTTTGAGAAAATTTTCAGTTTCATTAAGAAATTAAGAAATATTAAATCTATCTCTAAATTAGTAAGTATTATTAATAAACAGATCGATCTGGACTATTTACTGGATGACTTGAAAACCACTTCTGATATTGCAAAAGTATTTTATGAATCTTTAGCAGATTTTGTTTCAATTGAGAAAATTGAAATTATTGATAACTGGAAGAATATTTTCTCTTCCAATCCATCTGAAAATATCCTCAAACTTTTCTTGGATTATTTAAAACCCAAAAAGCTGAAGCTGAAAAAATCATTACCTCACACACGCTTTGATATTACTACTTTGCAGGACACAAGAAACCTGACTTATGAGAATCTTTTTGTGTTGAATGTTGTAGAAGGTGTGCTTCCAGACCGTAAGCATACTCAATTTTTGTTTTCAGAAAATCAACGTAAAGAATTAGGTTTGAAGACTTATGAAGATGTAAAGTTAAGAGATAAATTTTATTTCTACCGCTTGCTCTGTAATTGCCAAAATATTATTGTTTTCACACGCAACAATTTGGAAGAAAATGTTGAGGTCAGCTCCTTCCTTGAGGAATTGAAATTGTTTGATCTGGTTGAAGAAAAACCTACTTCCGATCTTCCATTTCTTCAAAAACAATTATTTGCAAACCTGCTAAAACCCAATGATCTTGAAATTCCAAACAAGCAAGAGTTACCCAGAAGTTTCTTTACGTTCCCATTTGATAAGAATAAATTTTCTGATAATAAATTGAGTTTGAGTTTTTATAAATGGGAGAAAATGAAGAATAATGCGTTTGAATATTATCTGGAATTTATTTCTGGCATTAAAGCAAAAGAAGCTGAGATCGGTAATGATTTCAGCAGTAAACTAATAGGAACCATTGCACATAAGGTCATCACTCTTGTTTGGGAGCGCTTGATCGAAGTTTACCAGTCTAATAAGTTTAAACACAATTTTATTAATAACACAAAACTTTATGTACAGCAATCGATTGAACATTTTATGGAACATAATCGTGATTTGCAGTATATCTCACCTCATAATTTCTCAGATAGCTATTTTAGGAAGATCTTCATACCTATTTTAACTGAAGGTATCGTAAATTTCTTTTATCGTCTGCATAATGATCTAAATTTTTCAGATAAAAAGATCGAAGTTTTCCCTGAAACTGAAAGAAGCATGGAAAAATGTTTTACTAAAATTGAAGACTTGGAAGTTTATCTAAAAGGTCGACCCGATTTAAGAATCCATGTTGACAATCAGAAATATATTTTCGATTTTAAAACGGGAACAGTTGATTCAGGAAAAACAAAACGTTACAATAAACAGCTGCAGTTTTATGAAAACATCTGTTATCTTATTGATCTTCCGATAATTGTAGAGCAATTGAATTCCTATCTTTTCTTTATTGAGCAAAAAGATATGAAGCAACTCTCCAAACGAATTGAATTGAAAGATGAAGTTAAAATTGTAGTAGAGCAAATTATCAATTCAGGGTATGATTTATCAGTGAAAGCTGACAAATATGAAGACATAGAAATTACCAGACGAGATCTATACAAGAAGGAGGAAGTAAAGTGAATTCCAACTTCTTTCAAAATGAAAACGAAAAACCTTTGATAATCCGTGCCAGCGCTGGAACCGGAAAAACCTATAGACTTTCATTGGAATTTATTAACCTTTTATTGAAGTATCGAATCAATTTCGAAGAGATATTAGTGATCACTTTTACAAAAAAAGCAACAGCTGAGATTAGAGAGAGGATTTTCCAGCAGCTATTTGAAATTGTTAATAATACATCTAAAGGGATTGAACTAAAACAAAATATTCAGCAAGATATAAATCCAGAAATTAAATTTAACTTAGAAGAAATGCATTTTCTAAAAGCCGCGTATCAGAGTATGATCACCAACAAATCGGCTGTTAACATAAGCACCATTGATTCATTTGTGAATACTGTATTCAGTGGCATCATTGCACCCTATAATAACATCACTAATTTCCAGATAGATAACAAGATTAACTCAGAAATATTACCCGAGATATTTGAGAGTGTATTAAAAGAAGAAAATCTAAAAAACTACGAAAACATATTTCTTCAGTCTAAACGACGTAACCTAAATCAATTTAAAGAGTTAATATTAGGAATAATCGAAAATCGCTGGTTATTTGAGTTTATTGATCTTACAGATTTTCATGATCTTGATATTGAAATTGAAAAGGAGAAAGCACATAATAAGTACAAGACTTCTGTAAAAGAATTTTTAGAATTACTGCAAACAGAGATTATCAATAATCCTAAACCGGCATCACTAGAAGCCTATTTCCAAACTGACTTTAAAAAAACTATTTTATCACTCATAAATTTCAATGAGATAAATACTGATCAAATTTCAATAAGCTTATATGATATATTAACAAATTGCGAATTATTATCGAATAATTCTAAACTGATCTTTGATAAAAAGAAAATGTTATATCTTAGTGGTAAACTCAAAAGTGATGAACTGAAATCATTATATAAAGATCTTCAGGATAGCCTTGCAAATTTCTTTTATTATGATAAAGCCCTCAACGAACAGTTTAATATCATTTCCTTAGCAGCTGATGTGTTAAGGATTTACGATGAGGTTAAGTTCCGTGATAAAGTTTTTACACATTCCGACATCAGTTATTATACATTCCGTTTTCTGTACGACTCTAAGCTTTCAATTATTGACAAAGGAAATGTTCTTAACATCTTTTACGAGCAGCTTTCCTACAATACCCGTTTTGTACTCATCGATGAATTTCAGGATACCAGTATTCTTCAGTGGAGTATATTTTATCCAGTATTGAAAGAGATAACAAGTGGGATTGGGCAAAAGGAATATGGTCGCGTAATTGTTGTAGGAGATGAAAAACAGGCCATTTATGGATGGCGAGGTGGTGAACGAAAACTACTTACAAATTTTGAATCTATCCTGAATGAGCCAGTGGAGCACAATACACTTTCCACTTCCTACCGTAGTAAACCTGTTTTGATGAATTGGCTTAACAAACTTTTCAAATCTGAATATCTGCATTTTGTGAATGATTGGAATTACACAGAAATTGATTGTGATAAAGCTGTTGGAGGTTTTGTTCAAGTTGATCTCAGAAATAGTGTTGAAGATGACACAAAGCTAAATAAAGCAGATATATATAGGGAATTTGTGCAGAATAATTTGCTTCCAAATATACGTGATAAGAAAATAAAATCTACTGATACTGCAATAATAATGCGAAAAAATAAAGAGCTGGAGATCATGGCTCAGGTTTTAAATGAATTTGATATTGATTTCACATTGGAAATGTCCGGTTCACTTTTTCAACACAAGGCTGTAAAACCGATCCTTTTCATTTTAAAATTTCTAGTTTATGAAGATTTTTGGGAATTGATCAAGTTCCTGCGCTCAGATCTTGTATTAATGAATCCTGTTGATTTGCAGAGCTTAATTTCAGAATTCCAATCTTCATCATCACTTGAAGAGCTCCTGCAAACCAGTAAAACTCATCCATATTTGAGTGTATTATATAATCTTAAACATCAATCCGGAACACTTCTGTTTTTTGTTAAAACGATACTGGAAGAATTTGGTTTTACTAAGATATTTTCTTCTGAAGTCGAATTGAAAAACCTACAAAGATTTATGGGAGTTACTGCGGAATTCGAGCGCTCCAACCATGAGTACTCTTCAGATACATCGGGGTTTTTACAATTTTGCAGTTCACTTGCAGAGAAAGATGAATATTCACAGATCGGGCAATCTCTGAGTGACTCTATAAAACTACTGACTATTCATAAATCTAAGGGATTACAGTTTGAAACAGTTTATACTGTCTTTGATGTTTCCAGCAAAATCGGTGG
>JABIME010000028.1 GCA_018654125.1 Candidatus Cloacimonadota bacterium | reverse complement strand
CATAGATTGAACGAATTTGAGATCCAATTACCACTATTAAAAGAAAGAAGTGATGATATTCCCATGCTTGCAAAAGCATTTGTAAATGAATCTAATACTGATTTAAATAAAAGCATAAAAGGTATATCTATAGAAGCTATGAAAATATTACTGAACTATGAATGGTTAGGCAATGTTAGAGAACTTAAGCACGTGATAAAGCGTGCTGTATTATTAGAGGAATCTGATGAAATATCTCCTGATGTTCTCTCTATTAAAAACGAAGTGAATGAGAAAAGTAATGATTATTTAAACTTTGATAGTAACGCTTCTTTCGAATCGATCATAGATAATGTTGAGAGAGATTTAATAATAAGAGCTATCGAACAATCTGATGGGAATAAAAGTAGAGCTGCAGAGAAATTAAACATAAACAGAAAGACATTATATAGGAAAATTAAATATTTAAACATACCACTTTCATGATGTGACATTTTTGTCCATAATTGTCTCAATAAGGGCACAATTGAGAATAACTCTATAAAACCCAAAAAAGCAAAACTATATATTTGAGAGACTAACTTATTCAATCAATTGTAGTTGTGTGAAATCAAAAAACCTTTTTTGTTCTTCAACTTATTTGGCACAGTATTTGCAATAATAATAGTAAATATAAATTGAGTGGGTGCTAAATGAATAAAGATCGTACAATATTAATAGTTGAAGATAATGCTGATATGCATCTTCTATTATCAAATATTTTTAGAGATGCAGGCTATAAAACATCTTCTGTTTACAATGGCTATGATGCACTAAGAATCTATAACAAAACACATCCAGAATTTATTGTACTCGATTTGCGTTTGCCTGGTAAAAATGGTTTAGAGATAATAAGAGAGATAAGACAAAATAATAAAGATGTTAAAATAATATTAATAACTGCATATGGAGATCATAGAACAGAAAAGAAGATCATGGATATGGGTGCTTATGCATACTTTACAAAACCTTTTAGTAACTGTGACCTGTTAAATACAATTAATCACGCAAACGAAGAGAGATTTGTAGAAGCTCAATAAGTAAATGATATTATGAATAATAAATTTGTGAGGAAAATTATAAATTTCTACAGGTTATTCTTTCCAACAGATGATGAAAACAATAATAAGACAAAACTACATCCAATAACTCTCAAATTCAATGAAGATAAATTAACATTAGAAACGGAATTTTCTAAATATTATTTCCTAAAATCTATTAAACAGATACGTTTTGCAATTTGCCTCATTATAATTAGTTACAGTATATTTGCGTTACTAGATCTTCAACTCATTCCGCAAGTAAAAAGTTCAATTTGGATGATTAGATTTGCCTTCTTTTTACCTTCATCAATTATTATTTACATGTTCAGTTACTCCACTTATTTTAAAAAATCATATCAACAAACCCTCACACTATTCATTATCATTGCATGTGCGGGAATTCTTATTATGACTATTATTATCCCACATTATAAAAGCTATTATTACAATTTTGGATTGATCTTACTAATATTATTCGGATATTCCTTTATTCGTTTAAATTTTATATGGTCTGTTATTGCAGGGTGGATCGTTTTTCTACTATTTGAGATAACATCGTATTTTCTGATCTTCACACCTAAAGATAATTTTATCATGAACAGTTTCATTTTAATAATTGTTAATATAATTGGAATGTATATAAGCTATAAGATAGAACTTACAGAACGAAAAGAATTTCTTCTAAGAAATGAATTACAGAATGAAAAAGAAAATAAAAGAAAATTAGAGGAGACATTATTAGAAAAATATTCCAAAAAAACCGTTGAACTAGAGAAGCTAAATGAAGATATCATGACAGAGATCAATGAGAGGATGAAAGCAGAGAAATTGCTTGATAGAAGTGAAGTAAAATTTAAAACATTAGTTGAAACATTGCCAGTTTTTATCTATTTGATTAATGATAAGGGATCTATCTTATATACTAATAGAAGAGACCCTAATTTTAAAGATACAGAACTAATAGGTAATACAATATATAATTTGCTAGATGTAGGCTCTGTAGGATATGTAACAGAATCTGTGAATAAGGTCTTTGAAAAAATACCAATAAATGATATTGAGGTTCGCGGGAAAAACAATGAACTTTATGAACTAAATTTCTCACCGGTAAAAGATGGATCAAGAGTAGAAAAAATTCTAGTTATTTGGAATAATATTACAGAGAGGATTGTGAGCCGGGAGAGAATAAAAACTGCTTTAGATGAAAAAGAAGTATTATTAGAAGAGCTTCAGCACAGAGTTAGGAATAATATACAAACAATTTCAAGTATAATGAAACTTCAAACCAGATTTATTAAAGATGAAAAAGCTCTTGAACAATTTGTAAGAAGTTTTGATCGTATCAACTCAATGGCACTTGCCTATAGAATTATGTATAAATCAGAAAGTGTTACAGAAATAAATTTTGCTGAACATGTTTCAAATATTGTCTCTTATATGGTGCATTCTAAAAATGTTGACCCAAATTTGATTAAAATAAAAAATAATATAGAAAATGTATTAATGAATATAAATTTAATTATTCCATGCAGTTTCATATTAACGGAATTAATTTCTAACTCTATCTTACATGCATTTCCAAATGGAAGAAGTGGTGAAATAAAAATAAAATTCTATTGTACTAAAGATAATAATTATCATTTAAGTGTAAAAGATAACGGGATTGGTATTGCTGATGGGATAGACCCAAAAGATCATGATTCATTTGGCTTACAACTAGTTTATTTCCTTACTTGTCAGTTACATGGAGAATATGAAATCATAAGCAAAATGGGAACAGAATTTAAGTTAGAATTTAAGAAAAACATTAGAATAAAAACAGTAAGAGATGTGAAAACAGGACCCGTAAAACTATTCTAAGTTACAGCACAAATACATATTATCAAATATAACTTTCCAATATTTATTGACTGATTGCTCTCAAATAAAAATAAATGCTTTTAATAAAAAAGAGGTGATTATGAAAAAATTGATTTTTATTTTAGCTGTTGTAAGTATAATTAGTTTTCTAAATTCTACAATTATACAATTTGAAGATAATTGGAATAAGGAAGGCTTGAATCTGATAGAAGCATCAAGAACTGAGATAATAGTGGAATACTCTGTACATGAAATTGCACTAGAAGAAGTAGAAGTAAACGGCATTAAAATGATTAAACCATCTCTCTCAGAAATTTTGTTACCAAATGATGAAGGAATGCCAGATCTTCCAGGTTTTGGACGATTCTTCGCTTTACCAAATAATGCAAATATCGAGTTAGAAATTTTGGCTAAGCAAACTGAAATAATTAGAGATATTAATATCGCACCTGCCCCAAGAATTCCCCTCGATACCGAAACAGGACCTCTAACTTATCTTAAGAATAAAGATGTATATTCTACAAATTCATTCTATCCTGTAAATCCTGTTGCTATTTCTGATATTACAGAAATAAGAGGAGTGGATGCAGCGATACTTGGAATCACACCATTCCAATATAACCCGATCACAAAAGAGCTTATGATCTATAAAAATCTTAGAATTAAAATTAGCTTCAAAGGTGGTTCAAGTAAATTTGGTGAAGATAGATTACGAAGCATCTGGTGGGAGGATCTTCTAAGTGATATTTTCTTGAATTATGAATCATTACCAGCTTTACAGCACACAACTTCTTTAAGTAGAACAGATGATTATGATTATGTTATTATTACCCCGGATGATCCAATTTTTATACAATGGGCAGATTCTCTGAGCATATTCAGAAATGAGCAAGGTATAAGAACCGGTGTGGTTACAACTACTGAAATTGGTGGTAATACTGTTAGTGCGATAGAAAACTATATTGATGATGCTTATAATACTTGGGATAATCCACCATCAGCAGTTTTATTAATTGGTGATTATGGAACAGCTGGCAGTTCAATAGTTTCTCCAATTTGGAATAATTATTGTGTTTCCGACAATATTTATGCTGATGTAACTGGCAATAGTATGCCGGATGTAATTCTAGCGCGAATGACAGCACAGAATGAAGATCAGCTTACTATTATGATTAACAAGGTTTTAGATTATGAAAGAAATCCAACAACTAATCAAGATTTTTATGATCATCCTATAACAGCATTAGGATGGCAAACTGAGCGCTGGTTCCAGATCTGTTCAGAGACTGTAGGTGGATTCTGGCAAAATGAACTGGGGAAAGATCAGGTTAGAATAAATGCTATTTATGATGGAAATCCTGATGTCGATCCTTGGTCTACAGCTACAAATACTTATTCAGTACTTAATGTGTTTGGTCCAAATGGACTTGGCTACATTCCTGCATCTCCATCCTCATTGGGTGGTTGGTCAGGTGGAAATGCCATAGATGTGAATAATGCTATAAATAGTGGTGCTTTCATGCTACAACACAGAGATCACGGTGGTATTACAGGCTGGGGAGAACCAGATTATGATATTGGAAATTTGAATGGCCTTAATAATGAAGACCTAGTTTTCGTGTTTTCAATAAACTGTTTAACAGGTAAATACAATGCTTCACAAAATTCCTGGGCAGAACTTTTTCATAGGCATGAGCAAGGCGCCCTCGGAATTACCGCAGCCTCAGAAGTTTCCTATTCTTTTGTAAATGACACTTATGTTTGGGGAATGTATGATAATTTGTGGAAGAACTTTTTACCACAATATGGTGGGGATCCTTCAGAGTCGGATTGGATAAGACCAGCGTTTGCAAATGCTGCTGGTAAATATTTTCTACAACAATCTTCATGGCCATATAATACTAATAATAAAGCAGTTACATATAATTTGTTCCATCATCATGGATGTGCATTTTCTACAGTACATTCAGAAATGCCACAGCAACTTACTGTTAGCCATGCTGATGAATTGATGTCTGGGCTAGAAACATTTGATATAACAGCTGATGAAGGTGCTTTAATAGGTCTTTCTGTAGATGGTGGGATCATCGCATCGGTTTTGGCTACAGGAACTATGCAGACAATAGGTATTCCACAACAAGTTCCCGATAACACAATGAAGGTTACTGTTACACAACAAAATCATTATCGCTATTCTGCAGACGTTGCAATTATTTCTCCGGATATGTATGTTATCTATTATGAAGTAGATTATATTGAACTTGGTGTTCATGCAGATGATTCTTATCAATCTTTAGATACTCTGCAAATTGACCTAACTTTACAGAATATTGGTATGCTACCAACTGGGAATTCAGTTTCAGCAGTTCTTACTACAGATTCAGATCAAGTAACTATTATTAATGATGCAATGAGTGGAGGACAAATTCCCGCTTCATCAACTATGACTTTTACCGATGCATTCACAATCGAGTTGCTTCCTTTAATAGAAGATAATACAATAATTGAATTTGAAATTGAAGTTACATCAAATAGTATAAGTTGGATAAGTAGTTTTGAACTTAATTGTAATGCAGCAATATTAGAGTATTATAATTTTGATCTTAATGTACTAACAGGTTCAGATCAAATACTCGATCCGGGTGAACAAGCAGAAGCATATTTGAGCTTTCATAATATTGGAAATGGTTACGCCTATGAAACTCAAACTCTATTATTCTCAACAGATGATTATGTAACTGTAAGTGGGTTAGATATTATTCCTTCAATTGCTCCTGACGCCATTGAAAACACAACAATTCCATTTATACTAGATGTTGCTGCCGATAGCCCAGTAGAGTATTTTTCTGAAATGAATGTATACGTTATTGACAGCAGCGAATTTACTTTCCAATCCATTTTAAGATTACCAATTGGATTTATAGCTTACAATTTTGAAAGTGGAGATGCTGGTTGGGAACATATGATACTCACTGATGAATACTTAGATGAATGGCATTTAGATGATTTTAGAAATCATACAGAAGATGGAAGCAATTCAATGAAATGTGGAGGAATTGGCGAACTTTATTATTCAAACCTAATTCATGCTGCTCTAGTTATGCCGGAAATTGAGGTTTTCCCTGGTGCACAAATAGCATTCAATCACTGGATGGATGTAGGTTCAGACAGTCCAATTACTTGGGATGGAGGACTTATAGAGATCTCTGTAAACGGTGGAGAATGGGAACAAGTTGAGCCAATTGGTGGTTATCCGTGTACAATAATGAATATTCCAACTGCACCTTTTGAAGAAGGAACTCCTGTATTTGCAGGTGATATAGATTGGGAAGAGGTTGTTCTTGACCTTTCTGCATATTCCGGTATTGCACAACTACGATTTGTATTTGGAAGTGCCGGTTTAATGACGGGTGAAGGTTGGTATATTGATGATGTTCATTATTCTAATACATCTGGTAGTAATGATGAAACAATTTTTACAATTAAGAATAAACTTCATGCAAATTTCCCAAATCCTTTTAATCCAATAACTACAATTTCTTTCTCGTTAAAAGAAGCTGGAAATGTGCAACTTGAAGTTTATAATATTAAGGGTCAGAAAGTGAAGACACTTATTAATACTGATCTTCCAGCAGAAAATCATCAAGTTGTGTGGAGTGGGAAAGATGATAGTGGTAAATCAGTTTCATCAGGGATCTATTTCTATAAGATGAAAACAGCATCTTACACTTCAACCAGAAAAATGATTCTTCTAAAATAATACTGGGTGCAATCTTTAGTAGATAAATCGTAATTAAACTAAAATTATGCCCCAGCTTGCTGGGGCATTTTTAATTAATTAAGATTAGATTTCACTGTGATAAAAGTTCATATCGAAAAGGTTTTTGGTACATTTATTGCATAGTGTTAAATAAAAATTAAATTATGAGGTTTTATATGAAACTAAATATTATTTTGGTGTTGATTATCTTATGTTTATCAATGTTATCAGCTCAGAATGTTTTTCTCTGGGATAGAGATGATAGTTCAGAGATATCAGATCCGGAAGACCCGTGGTCTTATATTGGATTAGAAGCAGGAATTAAAACTGCATTATCTGCAAATGGAATAATTGCAGTTGTAGACTCAATGTTACCCGATGACCTAACTGGTTATGATATTATTTTTGCAACAGCTGGTATTTGGTGTGGTGGTTGAGGCTGGACTCCACCAGATCCGGTCGGATCTGATGATATGCAAAGTATTATAGACTTTTTAGAATCTGGGAAAGCAGTTTACTTAGAAAGTGCAATATTGGGTACAGGTGAACATGCTGCATTACGTCCCTATTTTGGATTAGGAGATTATTCCAATCCAAGCAGTTTATATTCTGGCATCGAAACAATAATTGCTGATAGTTCTATCACCTTTAATGAATTTTCGATGGGTTATCTTTATGGCTCTAATGCAGATTACGGTATTGATGAGTTAGAAGCAGATTTAGGTACCCCTTTTTCACACTCACAGGATAACGTAACCAGAGGAGTTTTTTACGACTCAGGAACATATAGAACAATTGGTGCTTCAGCTTTTTTTGGTGCTATGGCAGATGGATCTGTTGGTAACACTAAAGCAGATGTAATGATGCAATATCTCAGCTTTTTAATGGGAGATCCATTACCCAATATTTATGTCCTAGAGGATGAACTTGATTTTGGAATAACCTTTCCAGAAACTGTTTACAATATAGAATTAGAAATTTCCAATACAGGGTTAGATACACTTATTATAAGTGATATTTCA
The DNA here is from genome assembly GCA_018654125.1 of Candidatus Cloacimonadota bacterium. The sequence continues at coordinate 4,443 of JABIME010000028.1, read as the reverse complement.
ATTTCCGGTGAAGGATTTATTTATAGTGATCTAACCGAAATTGCATTGGATCCTTCTGAACAACAGATGGTTGAAATTGAATTTATGATAGATGATATTGGAGATTATATTGGGGAACTAACGATTGCTAGTAATGATCCGGACACACCCGAACTTGTTATTCAATTATCCGCAGAATGTGTTCTTCCACCGACAATCCTATGTGATCAATCTCTTTTAGATGTAACACTGATATCTGATGATACTCACTATGAAATGATAACTTTGTCAAATAACGGAGGTTATGAATTGAATTGTGAGTTAATGATCGACGACTCAACACAATGGTTGGGGATAGATCAAGAGTTTTTGTCAATTCAACCCGGTGGAGCAGAAGAGATCTTAGTTTCCTTTGATCCTGTCGGACTTGAGAATGGTCAATATTCTGCCGAGATAGTAATATTAAGTAATGATCCTTCACAAGAAGAATTAATAATCCCAATTATTATGACGCTGAACTTAACGGACGCAGATGATGATCTTTCAATAACTTCTAATAAACTTATTGGGAATTACCCTAATCCTTTTAACCCAACAACAACTATTTCTTTTACAATAGCTCAAACGTCCTCGTTTGCATCGCTGGAGATCTACAATTTGAAAGGTCAGAAAGTGAAAAGTTTCCCTGTTATTCTTGGCGGAGTCGAAGGGCAGCACTCTATAGTTTGGAATGGAAAGGATGATAATAATCAGCCTGTTTCTAGTGGAATCTACCTTTACAAAATGAAAACCGATAACCATGAAGAAACTAAAAGGATGATTCTTCTTAAATAATACAATAATACCAAAAATATATTAACGCTTCGAATTTTTCGGAGCGTTTTTTTTGTTGAGTTATTTAGTAATTATTCATTTATCTCATTTTACTTCAATAATAATATTTTTCTAACCTTTGTCTCTATTTGAGTTTTTAAGGTTACAAAATAAATACCAGAAGCTACTGCATTATTAGAATTATTATTTCCTTCCCATATATATTCATGATTTCCCATTGGTAAAACTTCATTGCATATGGTTTTTACTTGCTGTCCTTTAATATTATAAATAGTCAAATTTACATCACTTTCTGTTGGAACATTAAACCTAATCTTAGTTGATGGATTAAAGGGATTTGGGAAGTTAATGAAATCGTATGCCGTAGAAATAATATTGTTGGCAGATGCTGTACTATTACTTATTTCAATATAGCCTTCTAGTGTTCCAATTTGTGAAGGAATAATTGAGTAAATATAATTTTCATTTGTTAGTTGACTCCAATTATTCCCATCAATATGAATATCAGCATGATATCCTTCCGGCAAACTTAACATATCAAATTCAAGTGTAATTGCATCTAAAGTTTGAACTTGTAGAATAAAATCCCACAACTTACTTTCAGGGATTCCTGTTTCCAGAGAAGCCTTAATTTCTCGATGTAAATTATTATAAAGAAATAGCGAATCAGCCGGTGAATCTTTTGGAATATACATTGTAATACCATGTTCAACTGGTTTTGCAGGTGGTTCAGGTAGATCATACTCATTATCAAAATTATCTGAAGCAAATTCACCACAACCTACAATAATCTCGTCTGTATCAGTTTGTGAGGCTGCAATTGTAACTTCCCAATCGGCTTCAGGGATGTTGTAATAATTGGGAGTATAAGGAGTAAATCTAATTTCCATATTATCGAAATTCTCATTATTGGCATATAGATAAAATGCTTCGTGTGAATTAATAACATCAGTAATCATAAATTTATTATTTCTATAAACATAAATTGCGTTAGCTATCAATTCATTTAAAATTGCATTTCTATATGAATTAGATCCTTCAGAATTTATGAAGCTGAGGTTGTGTGGGTTGTAAGAACATAGATGCGGATTTGGAATCAAATTCCAACCTGATTGCAAATTGATGTAATAATAGTTTTCTGTAATAATAGATCCTGAATTTGTATAGGATCCCTCTGAATCAGCATTAAGCCAGTACCCATTTCCAAATTGAAATTCATCACTATCTTCAAAACCAAGATGTTGATCAAACTCTAATAGCTCAGAATCGGTACCGAATACATCTGAAGTTAAAAATAACTCATCACTACTCCATGGATTGTTTATTAATTGCCAGCCTTGTGCGTATTCAAGAGTATATTCAAGTGGTATAATTCCATAGTTGAAGGTTGATAGTTGTTCATAGATCTGTCCATCTACAGCATGGGCCCGAATCACAATTCTAGCTTCATCGATTTCTGCTTCTTCAGGTATTTCCCAAACATATTCTTCATCAAGCCTATTTACATTGTCAGCTATAGTAATAGAGGTAGTTTCATTCTGAATAGAGAGGTCAAAGAATTCAGTTAGTTGGGTTACATGAGAATTCCAAATGATGGTCATTTCATCCCCACCTTGGCTTAATTTAGTTTGTGAATGTACATAGGAAACATATGGATGTAGATTACCCCAATATAACTTAAAATCGTAATAAATTGAATCCTCTGCAAAGAAAGTATAGCTTCCATCTACTAAATTTGTGAATTGATCAGTTTGCAGATTCTGTAAGAAAAGATTGCCATTATTACCAATAAAATCAGGATTTACGAATATTTCAAGGGGCTCATTAAGTTGATTTGTTTTTACTCTTAAGTTCCAAGTTCTATAAATTTCAAATGGAGCAAAATCTCCCTTAACTTCCTGCTGTAAGTACATTCCACCCGGAATCCAATTACTCTCATAAAAAGCAACGAAAACATAATCTTCAGGAAGTGTCATGTTTTTTACAATATCATATTCGGGATCTTGTCCGTTATATGCAAAAGTATTTTTGGCAAATGTTACAGAATCTGTAAGGGTGATATTAGAAACAAAAATATTATAATAATCACATGGTGAACAATTTAATTGCTGCTCATAAGGGAACTGGTCACCTTGCTCATTTTCGGAGGAGATTATATAAGTATAAGCTCTGCCATTAGCCAGACCATCATCAATGTAGGAATATTCTTGATATGGATTTTGTGATCCGGAAAGCAGGATATTGTTATGCCAACTATCTATAAGAGTAAATTCTTCACCCTGTTGTTTCCTGTAGATGCTGAATCCCATATTCCCATCTTGCTCAGCAGCTATCCAGTTCAGGTTAACTTTTTCATCAAGACCTATCGCATTTATCTCATCATATCTTACTGGAGCAGTGAAGATCTCTACCTCTGGTGAGTAATCTGAAACATCACCATTTTTTTCTGAAGTACGAAGTTGGAAAAAGTAATTATTGTTAATTCCCATATATGTAAATGAAAACTCATTAGTTAGCGAACTGGCAAATAGATCTTCATCTATTCTGCTTATTAAAGTGTAATTTGTAGGTGTTATTGGCTCATCAGAATAAATTAATTCATAAGTGTGAAAATCATAGGAAGAAACAGGATTCCATTGAACAGTTATATTAGTATGATCAGCAAAAGAAGCATGCAAATTAGTGGGTACAGGTGGAAGATTACCATCATCAAGTTCTAAAGCGTTCGGAAGAACTTCCGTCATTGCATCTACCCAGATAGAATAATAGGAAAGTGTGTTTTCAAATAGCATATCCATTTCGAACATATTATTCTGGCTGTTATAGCCGTAAAACCAATCATAATTTTCTGTGTTCTCTTCATAACTTCCGGGTAGTTCATCCATCTCTATATGAAAGAAAGGATCAAAAACATCATAATCATTCCAATCATGATAAGTATAAAGTCTTTGTTTATTTCCGCTATATCCAGGCAGATCAACAGTATTATTTACAGGATATGGTTCACCTTCCCAATTATAAAATAAGAAGTCATAAATAGAATATTTAACAGAATAGTAATCATTTAGTAAAACTTCAGAATTGGAACCTATAGTGTTCTGCGGGATAGTAATGTGCTCAGAAGCGTTTATCATATCCATATGCAAATCAGATAGATCCCTTATTGGAAGTGTAGGACAGTTATTCATTGCAGAAATCTGACAATCAGGATGATTATCATGCCTATCCCAATCATAACTATGTATCTGAGCAGAAAACTCTCTTTGCCCAAACTCATCTCTTATGTTATCACAGAAAGATCTATAAGCAATATTAAAGGCAACATCATTATTTCTAGATGGATCACACAAAGATCGGGAGTTAGAATAATTTCCATATCCATCCCATAGAACTTCTCTGCCAGCACCGGATATCAACATAAATTTTGCATCCCAATCCTTAAAACATTTATAGCCAATAACTGGAGTTATAAAATCATCATTCGGGTGAGGGACTGTTACAATTACCGGATTTGCAGCTTGCGGATTATATACAAAAAGTCCCCACCCATAATCAAAAGAGCCAATCTCATCATCATGTGTAGAAGCGGTTTCATTTGAATCATAATAATCCATATTTAGAATTTCACGT
>JABIME010000274.1 GCA_018654125.1 Candidatus Cloacimonadota bacterium | reverse complement strand
TAATCCCTTAGAGATCAATATTATTACTAAAACAGCAAAAACTATTATTACAATTGTCATTTTTCCTCCTCAATTAAGGTTACTATAACCTTGTTACCTTCAATATCATTTACCACAATTCTTGCGTCTTTTTCAATTTCGTTGTTATCTTTAGAAACTGCTGACCACTCTTCGCCACCAATTTTCACATACCCTTTTTCATTAGTAGGAATCTGCTGGGTAACTTTTCCTGTTTTGCCCACCAGAGCCTTCACATTGGTATCTTCATAATTATTTGAGATAAGTTTTTTACTGAACTTCCTACTTAATAAAAATGCAATAAGAGAAATTATTGCAAATGCTAAAATCTGAAGTGCAATAGATGGAATAACAAGTGCTATAAGTCCTGTTAAAATTGCTCCCAAACCAAAACTTAAAAATAAAAACCCGGGTGTAAATATTTCAATGATAATACAAATTATTCCAATTGCTACCCAAATTATCCAAGGATCAAACCAAGCTTCCATAATATTCCCCTCTTTTTATTCTTTTTCCTCTTTTTTAATAACCTTACCATCGGCATCTTTATATACTCTTTTTACTTTTCTTCCATAACCCTTTTTATTGTAATTATAGTTATAGTTAGAGCTACTACCACGTGAAGTTCTAATTCCTAAAACAAGCATTAATTTATACATGAGCACAAATATGTAATAGCTAATAATTAGACCAACAATTATTAATAACAGGCTGGCAATAGTAGTTAATATAAACACGCTTAAACTACTGCGAAGAGCAGCATTACCATTTATATTTCTAACAGCAGATAACATAATAATATCAAATTCGGCATTGTGTTTTTGAATTTCTTCCTGAATACCTAAACTATCAATTTTTGCCTGAACCATATCAAGCTGATTCCTGAAGCTTGTTATTCTATCAGGTGATACACTTTCGTTTATTAATTTCTGAATTCTCTTTTTTGCAATTTGATTATTATTCAGATTTTCTTTAAGATTGGTATTCACCATAACTATTCCAGCTTTTTGAATGCTCTCATTACTGATGCCATCAATACTTCTTAATTTGCTCACAACATCATCTGAAGCATCTATTGGAATTTCAAAAACAGAAAGATTATATGTGCTTTTTAGTTCGGAATGTAAAATATTTGCATTATCCATCGTGCTGACATCAGTAAGTAAAGTATTTATCTCAGTAAGATCTTGGACGTTAAATTCAAAATTAATCTTTTTATTATTGAATGAGTTTTCAAAGATATCATCAGCCTTACTTAGATCTATTCTTACGTCGGATTGTACAAATATTTTATCTAGATTAGATCTTTTAATTCCTAAAAAAATTGATAGTACAATTGTAACTACAACTAAAAAAAGTTTCGTCTCTTTTCTTATTCTAAACATTGGTGCCCCTCTATTTATTATTTATAAGTTCATCTGCGTGCCGCAATGCCAACTCGGTATCAGAGCCCGAAAGCATCCTGGCAATTTCAACTCGTCTCTCGTTTTCGTCCAGTATTTTAACTTTAACCTCAGAATTATTACTGCCGCTTATTTTTTCTATGGAAAAATGGCGGTCTCCGTAAGATGCTATCTGGGGTAAGTGGCTGATACATAAAACCTGGTGAAATTTGCCAATATCATGAATGAATTCTGCTAATAATTCTGATGTTTTCCCACCAATTCCCGAATCTATTTCATCAAAAATTATTGTTCTTCTGTCTAGTCTATCCGACAGAATCTTCTTTATTGCCAATAGAAATCTAGAGAGTTCTCCGCCAGAAGCAGCAATTCTGAATGGCTGAAGCTTTACACCTTTATTGGCAGAGAAATATATGTCTACCGCATCTTTGCCTGTTTCATTAAAACCGCTTAAGCTATCTTCATTTCCAAATGAATTTTCTAAAGTTTTAAATTGGAATTTTATCGCGGCATCCGGTATTGCAAGTTTGTTTATATTTGCAACTATCTCTTTTTCAAAATAAATTGCAGCGCTTTTTCTTTTATCAGAAAGATCTTGAGCAAGTTTGTTAAGAAGTATTAGCTCTTTTGTAATCTCATCGTTTAATTCAACAATTTCTTTTTTACCAGAAGAGTAGGAATCTATTTGAAGCTGAATGCTGTTCCTATATTCAAGAATTTCTGCGATATTACGCTTATATTTTACGCTGAGTGTATTAATTTCTGTTAAACGACCTTGGACGTATTCTAGCCGTGAAGAGTCCACCTCGATGACATTTTGCACTTCTCTGATGCTGTTGATGGAGTTACCAAGATTTGCTGAGGAATCCTGAAGATAGCTTACTGCTTCCATAATATTCTTGTTATCATCCTTAAATTTTGTAAGCTGAGAAATATATGAACTTATTGTATCATAAACGGAATTCTCTTTTTCATAGATTTCCTGTTCCAGCCTGCTTGAAATATCTAAAATATCTTCTGCATTTGTAAGCAGATTCAATTCTGCCTGCAATTTTACATCTTCACCAATTAAAGGTTTTATTTTTTCTATCTCTTCAATTTGATATTGATACAAGTTGATCTTCTCGGTAAGTTCACTTTCAGATCTCTGCAATTTTTTTAATTTTTTAATTTTGTCTTCTGTTTTTTTATATTGGGAAGTAAACCGTTCTCTTAAGTTGGTTAGTTTCCCGAAGATATCTAAGACTTCCAACTGAAAATCGGTATCGAAAAGCTTTTGCTGATCACGTTGAGAATGAAAATCTATAAGTACATCCCTAAATTCTTTTACGATATCTTTAGAAACTCTGCGACCATTAATAAAGCTTTTACTTCTGAGGTTCGTACTAATTTCTTTTGCAAAAAAAACTTCTTCTTCAGAAACATCAAAATCATATTTTTGCAGTAATTTAACAAATTGTTTATTATCTTTATCTACGCTAAAAACTGCTTCCAGTTTTGCATGTAAGGCGTCGTTAAGCAACATCCCAGAGTGTATGTCGCTTCCTAAAATAAGACTAATAGCACCAACTATTATAGATTTTCCGGCTCCTGTTTCTCCGGTAAGAACCTGAAGTCCGTTCCCAAAATCTAAATTTAATTCATCTACAATTATAAAATTTTCTACACGTAAGCTCTTTATCATTTTCTGCCCATATGGAGTTTCTTTCTGAGGATCTGATAGAATGTTTTATTGGTGAGTTTGATAAAACTGACTTTTTTACTTGATGCGGTTACAACTATCTCATCATTATCAATAAGGCTCTGGCTATTTATTCCATCAAGTTGCAAAACACATTCACTACCATTAACCTTTAATTTAAAACTTAGGCGGTCATCAGATGCAAAAACCATGGGGCGTACACTTAACACATGCGGATTCAGCGGAGTAACTACAAATGCGTCCATAACAGGTGAGAGGATGGGTCCGCCGGAAGAGAGAGAATAAGCTGTAGATCCGGTTGGTGTGGAGATGATAAGCCCATCACACCTGGTTTCTACTACTAAACGCTTATTAGAATAAAACCTAATATCAATTAGCCTAGGTTCTTTACCTTTATAAATAACCGCATCGTTTAAAGCAGAAGATGTGAATATTGGTTTATTGTCTCTTTTTACAACTGCTTTAAGCAGCATACGCTGTTGAACTTTAAACTTATTCTTCTTCAGATCATCAATAGATTTTTCAAGCTCCGATAACGAACTTTCAGATAAGAAACCCAGCTTACCAAGATTTATTCCCATGAGTGGAACATCAAATTCTAACGAGAGCTTGCTTGCTCTTAAAAAAGTACCGTCACCACCAAAAGATAAAATGCAATCAAGCTTATTTTTTTTAATACTTTTTATAAAATCTGGGAACAGCTCTTTTTGCTGTGGAAAGTTATAGAACTGAAGATCTTTGTTTTTATGGAGTTTTTTTAGCAGATTAAAAATTGGTTCTGTTCTTTCGTAATTTGGATTAAAAAAGATTCCAAAATTCTGCATAATTCTCCTCCTTATAACGATTCTAATATGCGCAAATACGATTCATATCTGGCAATTGGATAATTTCCATTTTCTATTTCTTTTTTTACACCGCACTTAATTTCGTGGGAATGGGTAC